>JBEPUG010000151.1:0-8274 GCA_041691695.1 Flavobacteriales bacterium | reverse complement strand
GCCGTGTTGCCCTCCTGGATGTTCAGCGCGTGGTAGTCCAACTCCGGGTCCTGCACCAGCGCGGGCAGCACCGCCTTGATGCTGTTGCTCCCGTTCATCGCGGGGGTATAAAACCAGCCCTTGCGGAAGGGATCGATCAGGTCCTTGATGCGCGGCAACAATTGATCAATGGCCGCGGCGTGGTGGGGGAGGTCGCGTGCCATTTCGCGCAAACGTCCGCTCTCGAAGGATGCATTGAAGGCGAGGATGTCACCGGTCGGGCCTATATCCGTCAGCATTTGCTGCACCAAGGCTTCGCGGGGATCGCCGCTGCCATCGCCGAGGAACTCCCGGTGCTGCACCGGGCCGCTGGGCGCATCTTGGATGTGCAGACTGTATTGAAAAGGGATCTGCTGGAAGGACCGCGAACCGTCGTACAGCGGCACGGCGGGATTCATCGTCTCGAAGTCGAAGTGGTGCAGCGGGTAGCGCAGCTCGTCCAGCCAGTGCCGCAACGCAGCGCGGTCCATCGTGCCCTTGCCGCTGATGCAGCCGTCCACCTGCCTGTGCTGGGCCGCGCTCAGTCGCTCTGTGGCCGGGATGTCCTCGAGCCGTACGATCCCTCGCTCATAGAGCCCCCACTTCTTTTTCCCGATGCGCGTCAGATCGAACACGGAAGGTTCTGGCACATGCGCCCAGCAGTGCGCCTTGAAGTCGCAGGGGTATGGGCTCTCGCACTGCGGACCGATGTCCACGGCCGGTGCCTCGGGCAGCTGTAGCACCGCCTTCAGCGCCGCGATGCGCGCGGGAATTCCTGCACGCTCTTGGTCCACCTCCTCCTTCACGGAGGTGATGGTGAAGAGGCCGTGCACATCGATCGGTCCTTGCTTCACATAGCTGTTGTCCATGTGTACGATGCTCACGTCCACCAGCGGCAGGCTGCCTTCGATCACGTAGCTCTGGAGCGCAACATCCGCGATGTACACGTCCTTCACTTCCGCGCTGCCCTTCACCTCGTAGGCCTTCCAGCCCGCGTCGGTATGCACCAGTATGTCCAAGGCCGCAAGCACGCCGTCGCGCGTAAAGACCGCCTCATAGATCACCCGCTCGCCGCGCGCGATGGCCTGTTGGGTAGCCGCTACGCTCGGCGCGAAGTCGAAGGGCGTGGGCGGCGCACAGTTCACACCGCCGGGGAAGAGCCCCTGCGCCAATACCCCCACCAACGTGCCACTATCGAAGATGGCCTGCTTGCCCGCATCCACCGGCGGCATCAGCTCCCGCTGGTACTTGTACAACCACAGCGCCTTGGGGCATTGCCGGCCCCGCATGTAGGTGGATTTGGAGAGAATGTGCATGGGGGAGGTGAAAAGATGCTAAGGCTAGTACCGGGCATTGAATACTTTACCGCAGTGCTGGCGGCGAACGTTCGCTACGCTCGGGGCTGGATCCTATTTTGCTGATGTGAGCCGAAACGCAAGAAATGCCTTCGGGTGATTCTTCCTCGTTAGCATTTCAGATAGCCATGAGCAGTATTTGAAATACTTCCCGCATTCGATTGAATTCATGTTTTTTGTGCCAGGATAAACGATGGCAACATAGACTAATGGCTCATCCTTTAGAAGGGCCGAACGGGACACGAATTTCTTTGCCACTTGGTCAGCCCGATGAGCATCGACCTCAATCACAATTGCGCCAGGGAACGCCTTATTGGGTATTGAGCCGAGAAGGTCGAATCTATCCCTAGCACCCACCGCTGGCACCTCATCATCAAATTGAAAGGATTTTGTGCATTCTGAAAGGTGTTGAAGGATATCTGAAGTGAACTGCTTTACTACAACACCCTTCTCCTTCTGACCGGGTGACTTCTTAAAGCCTTCCGCATCGTATGATCCGGTAAAGTCCAATAAACCATTACGCAGCTTATTGATAGGTCTAATTAGTCGCGCATCCCAAGGATGATGTTTGATAACTTCTTCAACAAGGTTCCACTTTCTCATTTGAAGGGAAATTAGTCCAGTGCTTTTCGAGTTAACCCTATAGGTCAGGTGAAGGTCTTGTTCTCTTTGAGCTTGTTTGCCCGCTCAATGCATCGGGCTATTATAAATGCTCGCCCCAGGCTGCGCATACGCCCCGAACACATGCTCGAACACCCGCGAACATTTCTGCTGATAGAGGTCCTTGGTATAGGCGCGGGGCAGGCCGGTGTCGAGCAGGTCCTCTATGGCCAACCGCACCTTTGCGCGGGAGTCGTTCCGGTCCCGCCAATCCAAAGTGAGCAGTTCCTTCAAGCGGGACAACAGTGTCTTCGCTGCTTTCTTCACAGACTCCTCTTCCTGTTTGCTAAGCTCCGGCCCCGGACGCGTCAGTAGATCGAACAACGTGAGTTCCTCTTCGCTGAGGTTCTCGCGCACGTGCCGCTGTTCCTCGTCGCTCATGTCCTTCATCATGCGCAGCAGTTCCTCGTAGAGCTGCTGGATGTTGCGGCTGCCGGTGTTGTAGCTCTCGATCAGCTCTTCGAACTTCACCAAGTAATCCGCGCGAGTGGGGTTCAGGCGCACCATGCGTTCCAAGCGCGCACGGATGGCGGCCTTCAGGCGTTCCACGTCGGTCTGCTTCCGCGGTGCCTTCTTGAACTTGGCGGCCAAGGCCTCGAAGTCGATCTTGGAAAGGTCGAGCGGGGTGTTCGCATTCTCGTTGATCACGAAGCCTTCGGACGCGATGGATGCGTCCAGCAGGTTGTTGATGTCGGCGAGTACGCCCCTGATGTCCTTGCCGTCGTTGCCGGTCTTGCTGCGGATGGCCTCTGCGATAGTGGCGATGGCCGAGATGCGATTGGCGAACTGCGCGGCCTTTCGGTCCGGCTTCACGGCCTTGTAGAGCGCATCCAATAGTTTCTCGTGGGCCAGGAAGGTCTTGCGCACGGCATCCGGGGCGATGAGGGCTTCCACTGCATCGGCCACCAGTTGAAGGCGTTCCAAGCGCTCGGCACTGGCAAAGGGGGCGATGTCCACACCATGCTCCGCGCAGTATTCAGTGGCCTCGGCCAGCGCTGTTTCCAGTTCCTCCACCAGCTTGTCCTTGTCCTGCACGGGACTGGCACCACCTGTTCCTTGTGTGTAGATCGCCAGTGCCTTTTCCAGCGATGCGAACACGTTGGCATAATCCACGATGAGGCCGCTGTGCTTGCCAGGGTACACGCGGTTGGCGCGTGCGATGGTCTGCATCAGCGTGTGGTTGCGAATCGGCTTGTCCAAGTAGATGGTGGAGCAGCTCGGCGCATCGAAACCGGTGAGCCACATGGCACACACGAACACGATGCGGAAAGGGTCCTCCGGCTCCTTGAACTTCTCGTCCATCTCCTCCTTCACCATCCGCGTGCGGTGCGGCGTGATGTCGAGGCCCTGCTTCCGCATGTCCTCCACCTCGTTCTGCGCACCGCTCACGATCACCGCCATTTCCGTGGTGGTGAGTATCTCCAACCGTGCCAACAATTCGTTCAGCCGCTCTTGGCCGCTATCCTTAATGGATAAGTGGCGTTCCTCCGCGATCTGCCGCTCGGTGCGCTCTAGGTCTTCCTTCCAGTAGCGCTGCACCTTGTTATACATCTTCAGCGCGGTGGCCTTGTCGATGCTCACCACCATGGCCTTTCCTTGGAAGCCGCGACCGAGGTAGTGCTGCACGATGTCGCGCGCCACGGTGTTCAGCCGGTCGCCACGGGTGATCAGGTGGTATTGCTTGCCCAGCTCGCGCTCCAACTTCTTCTCCGCTGTTTCATCCAGCTCGGCGGATTCGATCAGGTCGTAGATCTGCTCGTTCAGGTCGGGGTTGTTCAGCTTCAGCTCTGGCGTGCGGTTCTCATAGAAGAGCGGCACGGTGGCACCGTCCTCGGCGCTCTGCTGGTAGTCGTAGATGGAGACGTAATCGCCGAAAACCTCGCGTGTGCGTTCCTCACCAGCGAGCAGGGGAGTGCCCGTAAAGGCGAGGAAGAGCGCGTTCGGCAGGGCCGTGCGCATGTTCATCGCCAGCGTATCGTACTGGCTGCGGTGCGCCTCGTCAGTCAGCACGATGATGTCCTTGCGCGCGTTGAGGACTTCGTCCGTTTGGAACTTCTGTATCAGCGTGAAGACGAAGCGGTGGTTGGCACGCAGCAGATCGCGCAGGTGCGCACTGCTGCGCGCATGGCAGGTCTTGCTCTCGGCCTCGCTCACCGCGCCCACGGCCTTGAAGGTGCCCGCGATCTGGTTGTCCAGGTCCTCGCGGTCGGTCACTACCACGAAGGTCCAGTTGCCGGGGAGCTTGCGCAGGATCTTCAGCGCATAGAACACCATGCTGAAGCTCTTGCCGCTGCCCTGTGTATGCCAGAACACGCCGCCTTGGCCGCTGCCCCGCGCATGGGAGGCCATGCTTGCGGCGATGGCATTGTTCACCCCGAGGAACTGGTGGTTCTGCGCCATGGCCTTGAAGGTGCCCGCCTTCTGCTGGCTGAAGAGCATGAAGTTCTCCGCGAGGTCCAGCAGGCGCTCTTTGTCGCAGACCCCGCGCAGCATCACTTCCAGGCTCACGCGGCGTGGCTCGTCCTCTCGCTCGATGCGCTTCCACTCGCCAAAGCGTTCCCAATCGGCGGTGAGGGAGCCCACCTTGCTTTCGGTGCCATTGCTGGCGATCAGCAAGGCGTTGTAGACGAAGAGGGGAGGCACACCGTTCTGCGGGTGCTTGTAGCTGGTGAGGTTGTCCTCGAAACCGCGCTGCGCGGGCACGCCGGGCTTCTTCAGTTCGATCACCACCCAGGGCAGGCCGTTCACGAAGCCAACGATGTCCGGTATGCAGTTGTAGAGCACGCCGCTCACCTTCAGTTGGTTCACCGCGAGGAAGTCGTTCTCCTCCAGGTTCTCCCAATCCACCAAGCGCAGCTGCTGCTGTTTCTGCCCGCCGCGTTCGCGGTCCGGGATGCTCAGCAACAGGCCATCGCGCAGCAGGCCGAAGAGTTCGGCGTTGGCCAGCACCAAGCTCTTGGTGCTGCGGTCGCGCACCAGTTCATCCACCGCCAGTTGGATAACATCGGCGGGTTGTTCCGGATTCAGCTTCTCCAGTGCGGCCCGCAGGCGCGGCACCAATACCACCTCCTTCGTGCTGTTCCGGCCCAGCGTTCCGCCCTCGCCGAACACCTCATCCTTCGCCGTGATAACGCTCCACCGCAGCGCCTCGAAGAGCTGCATGGCGGACAGCTCCACCAGTTCGTATTCGCTATCGATGGGTGGGGTCATCGGTGAGCAAAGTAGGGGACAATGCGCATTGCAAGGGAGCGCCAATGAAGAAGTGCAATACCTTCGAGGGCATGGAACCAAGGCCGCTCTATTCCATCGGACATGGCACTAGGCCTCTGGAGTTGTTCGTTGGCCTGCTGCGAACCTTCGAGATCGAGTACCTCATTGATGTCAGGTCCCGGCCGTATTCCCGCTTCAATCCGCAATACAATAGACAAGCCTTGGAATTGGGATTGAAGGCGGCTGGTGTGTGCTACCTATTCATGGGCGACACGTTGGGCGGAAGACCGGACGATCCCACCTGCTATACCGCAGATGGCAAGGTGGACTATGCCGAGATATGGAACAAGGACTTCTTCCGGACAGGAATGGAGCGCTTGATAAAGGCGTACCGGAACAACGTGCCCGTGGCCATTATGTGCAGCGAGAGCAAGTCCGCCGAATGCCATCGCACAAGGCTTATTGGCCAGGCGTTGGCTGAGGTCGATGTGCCGGTGATGCACATTGACGAGACCGGTGAACTGAAGGCACATGTTACGGTCATGCTGGGTTTGAACAAAGGCCGCGCTGATGTCGACCTGTTCGGGAACAGGGTGAACGCCACTTCCATCAAAGCCTATCGCTGACCCCGCCTGCTTTTGAGAACTCCGGACCGGTTACCCGCACAATTTTAGCACTGCCATTCACTGCCATATCGTTCCCACTGGGCCTCTGTAACGGAAGACCCTGCGGAAGAGTGAGGTGATCAGAAAGCCCAACCCTCTCTCGCAATAAATTCAGGGATGCGAATGCATTCAACCTCCATGCCCCGGGCGAATGGCATCAAACGCGTGTCGTGTGTGATCAGCGGAAGGTCCTTCTCACTTGCCATCGCGATCAGGAATGGGTCGGCGATCGGCTTGGTTTCCGAAGGGGAGATCCAACTGGTATTCCTGAGTTGCAGTTGCCCAACGATCATCGCTTCCGCGGCGGTTGGTGCAAGAAAGATGTGAGCATACGATCTTGCCCATTCCGGCAGTTCATCAGACCCGAGGTTGATCTCACGCCTCACTTCTCGCGGGGCGATGATGGCGCCGTCCGCAACGATCGCGTTGAACTTCACCCAGAGCGATGGGAACAGGGCGGGTGGGTAGTCGTTCTTCAGATCGAAAAGCGCGCTGGAGTCCAGCACGTAGCGCGGTTCCGAAGGTTGCGGAGCATCGCTCATGACTTTAATTCAGTCAGAAGCTTTCTCACCTGTTCCACCTTCACATCCAAGTGCTGGCTTACGTCGGCCAGATTGATCCGCTTCGTTGCATAGGCGTCGTAGACCGTGCGGATGAACAGGTCGCCCTTCTCGATCTTGGCACGCTGCCAGCCGGCCATGCCGCCTTCCTTGTCCTTCAGCTTTTCGTTCTTCTCTTTGCTATTGGCCTTGGCTTGTGCAACCCATAGCCTGCGGCGTGGCCATAGATCGGCCGCATCAGCCATACCAAGTGCGATGAGTTGGCGATAGATCACTTCGCGGCTCACCTTGAACGTGTTGGCCAACTTGGTCAATTCGGCCTCGGTCCATTCACCGCTAAAGGAATGCTGCTTCAATTCGGCGAGCAGGGCTGCGGGTGGCACGAGGAAGGCGGCAGCAAAAGCATTGCAGAAGTCCTCCACCTGGCGGTATTCCTGTTTTAAGTAGCCGTCCTCATCGCGGAAGACACCACTGGTGTTGAACAGGATGTGGCACAGCTCATGGAAAAGGCTGAAGAGCTGTGCGTTCTCCTTGTCCTTGCTGTTGAGGACGATCACCGGATGGTCACCGGATAGCGCGAAAGCACGCGCTTCCTCCAAAGGCATTTCCAGCTTAAGCACCACCACGCCTAGGTGCTCCACATAGGGTCTGAACTGCGAGACATTCTCGCCCGGACGGAAGCGCTTCTGCTCGGCAATGGGAAGGCCGATGAAAACCCGGAAGCGATCAGCGGCTTTGGCCGGATCGTCTTTGGGGGTCACTTTGAATTCATGCAAACGGGCGCGTTCGCCGTGCGGGCGCAGTTCGGCCATCAGGGCTTGTACATGCTTGGCTTTGCGCAGCGCAAGTCGTGTCTGGAATCCCAGATGCTCGGCCTCCGCGTTCGTCAAGTTGCGGAAGTCCTGTGTAATGGGGGGCTCTGCCGGAGGCTCGGGAAGGAAGAACAAGGCCACCGGTCGCTTGTAGGCCTTGTAGGCAAGTGCTTCCAATTGGGGATAGCTTGGCACAGCCTCGCCGCCTTCCCAAGCCATCAATTTGGCCACGGGAAATCCGGACTTGTGCTCTGCCTCTTCCAAGGAGAGACCGGCTGAAAGGCGGGCCCATGTCAGGACCTTTTTTGATATGGGGAGAACCTCTGAGGGCATGCTTTTATTCCGTGGACCAAATTACCGCATCCTGCTTCAGTGTCCTGTTCGGTGCGGGCCGCTCTTTCAAAGGCCGACTGTTAGCCTTTAGGAACAGATACTCCAAAGTGCATTAGCCAGAACTGTGGCTTACGAACCTCTATTGGTGTGGTCTCAAATTCGGCTTCGTAGGCGGGCTCTATCACTTTGTGCTCCTTTTCCATTAAGCTCCCTAGCGACATAAGGTTTGAGTGGATCGTGCTGACAGTTACGTCCTCGTCATTGGGTTCCGCTTCATTAGTCAGGATCTCGTCGCGAATCGCGGCCTGAACTTCCTTTTGATAGTCGTCCCATGTAGGTTCGAAAGGCTTATTGAAATATTTGCACAGGATCACTGCGCTGACAACATTGTCAAACTGCGCAAAACTCTTCTTCAGTTCAGCGACTAACTTTTCGAATTCTTCAAAAGGCTCGGATACGGCATGGGCCTTTAATACTTCTTGAACCTGGGTCGCGTCTTTGGTCAACTTCAAGTCCTCGATCAACTTGGCTTGTTCATCAACCTGTATGACCTTATCACTAAGCGCGGTTCTGGCACCAGCAAGGTCTACTTGGAGTTTGTCGAATTCGTCCCGAGTAAATGGCCGAAGTGGGGGATGATTGGCTTGGTGCTCCTTTACCT
>JBEPUG010000150.1:0-8296 GCA_041691695.1 Flavobacteriales bacterium | reverse complement strand
GCCCCATTCCGCTATGCCGGACCAACCCTGGATGCAATGGTGCATCGTGATGTTCTCCTCCTTCCGCATTCCCTTCAGCTCTTCCAGCGAGAGCTCGACCGGGTTTTGCACCAAGCCTCCGATCTTCAGTTTGTAGTCCACGAAATCATTTTCAGCCAGCTTCTTCCATTCCGCCGAATCAGGCATTCTTCCATTCAACCAGAAGTAGGGGGTAATGTCCTTTTTCTGATAGGAATTCTTGGGCTCAAGCCGGTTTATGGTATGCCTCCACTGAGTCTCGTTCAGCGATGCTTGAAGAAATTGAAGGGACCTCTGCTTGTTCCAAGAAAGCCAGTGCGCCAGAAAGGCAAAGCCGATGGTCACCAGAACGATCGCGATCCCGATATACAGGCCGATCAGGCTGTGGATATCATCAGTGCCTATCACCACGTGGTTCATGTTCCTCACCAGCCCCGTGGCTGCCACCAAACTCACGTGGATAACGATGAAAACGCAATAGGCGATCATCACCAAGAAGTGGATGGACCGGGCGCTTTGCCGGTTCCCGAACAACTTCGGAAACCAGTGGAAACGGTTGTCTATGGCGGGCGACATGGCCATGCCGGTGAGCATGGCGAGTGGCGCGAGAATGAAGATCACTCCGAAGTAGGAGAGTTGCTGGAGCGCATTGAAGTGATAGAAGCCATTGGGTTCAATGGGGAAATGGAACGTGGCATAATGGACGAACACATTCCAAGAGTCCGGTATGATCTGCCAAGACACAGGGATCAGCCGTTTCCATTGATCGGTATAGAAAAGAAGAAAGATGAATACAACGCCGTTCAAGATGAAGAAGGGAACGGTGAGAAAGTGCCACACCCTTGCGATGCCTACGGTGTGCTTGTAACCCGGTAATCCAGCAATGGGACTTATATATCTGGCGTCCTCCTTAGCGGTCCAGAACTTGTCCTTCGGCTTCTTCAAAGGTGTGAATCGTATCCAGGCCTTTTCGGGTGTGCATGCGTCGTTCCAGTACAATCGGGGATGGTCGAACAAGATGGAGAGGCCACTTCTTATGATCAGCATCAGGAAGAAGAAGTTGATCCAATGACTCAGGTTCATCCATAGGGGAAAACCGGAAGGACCAGCCGATGGTACAGGCTGAAAGGCCGATGAAGGATCAGCCGGTAGACCGAACAAAAGGTATTGCACCCAAGCGGCGCCGACGGACCCAACTAGCACGGCCACCAATACAACTTTTGCCCTCGGACCGATGCCTACATGGAAGCGCCTATCCTCGGGATAGTGGACCTTCTTCTCGGCTTCTGAGAACTTCGGCATGAGAAGAGGGGTGAGGAGTTTAAAGCGTTCGCGGATCAACGATGGAAACGTATTATCCGTGGTCGCACATTGGAAATTCCGCAGTCAATACGATCAACCCATTATAGGGGCCGGTCAACTCCTTCTGATCAATGCCCTGTAAATGATGCGGTCAGCGATCGAATAGTAAAGATGTGCCAGCCTACCGCGGTCCAGCACCGAGGCGGCGAATGCGATATTCGTATCCGTCCGTTCCACCGGCGGCACTGGAGTGATCAACGGCTCGATACAACGGTCCACGACGCATTGGCAAGCATTGTCGAAGATGACCCATCCGATCCGCCAGCGTGCATCCTGCGTCGCACCATTGTAGAACATTACGGGTCGGTCCGGGTCGCTGTGGAGCATGGGTCCCGTGGAAAGGTGCCAATTGTCCCAGCTTTCCTTGCGCGCAAGGAACGGATTCGGGCTCTCCTTCCAAGGGCCTGTAACGGTTTCTCCTATGCCCAGTCCGATACATGACCTTTGGTCATGCGCGAATTCGTAGAACATTCGCCACCTTCCATCCTGGGTTCTAGCGACCGTCGCCTCCTTCACGTTCCCTTCGTTCTTGGTGGAGGCATGCGCCACACCATGCTTCGTCAGATGATGCAGGTCCGTTCCTGTTGCATAAAGCATATAGCCGCGCGTAAGGGTCTTTTCCACACCGGTGTAGAACACGACGAACTGTCCATCAGCATGGACGACGGTGGGGTCTTCGCAACCGCCGTTGTCCGGCGCATCGGGGTCCGGGTCCGGCGCCAATACGGGTTCAGGATCCATGGTGAAGGTCACACCATCCTTGCTTCTGCCATAGTAGATGCTCCCGGTCCCTGCAACCTTGGGATCCCTTGTGCGATCCACCCCACGTAAGAGCATGTGCACGGTTCCATCGGGCATATCCCACGCGAACGGACTCATGAGGTCCCGCCCTTTCAAGGATCCTTTCGCATCGATCTGCACTACATCGATCTGTTCCACATTGAAATCAGTTACTACATCAGTGGCTTTATCGATGCGCTTATCCGTCACTTTATCCATGAGTGTCATTTGTTTTTGCAGTCATGCGCCGATAGCTTGTACCAACGATAGGCCGCCATCAATGGTGATCGTCGTGCCGGTGATGTATGCTGCATCCGCTGAAGCCAGAAAGATGGCCAAGCGGGCCACTTCCTCGGCCTTGCCTGCACGCCTCGCAGGAATGTGTGCTACGCTTTTTGCAAGGAAGGCCTTGTCCACCATCGCATGTTCGTTCATCGGGGTGAGGATCATGCCCGGTGCGATGGCGTTCACAGTGATGCTGCTATCGGCATTCTCCAAAGCCAACGTAGCGGTGAGCGCACCCAAGCCTGCTTTCGCAGAGTCGTAGGCCGCACCGCCACTTCGCATCGCAAAGGCATGTATGGAGCTGATATTGATGATGCGGCCGGGCAGCTTGGACTTCTGCAATTCGCGCAGCATGCGCCGGCACGTGAGAAAGGAACCCGTAAGGTCCGTGTCGATCAAGGTATCCCATGTTGCCTTGTCCATATCCACCACTTTCTCTCCTGACATGTTCACGCCTGCGGAGTTCACAAGAACTTGTGGTGTGGCAAACTTCCGCATCACACTGTCGAACATGTTTTCGACCTCGGCTTCATGACGAACATCCAGCTTAAAGGCCATTGCCTGTCCACCAGCAGCTTCCACAACATGGCAAACAGCATTGGCTGCATCTCTGTCGGAATGATAGCAGACCACCACGTTATCTCCTTCTTCACCGAACCCGACCGCACAGGCTGCACCTATGCCCGAAGCCGCACCAGTGATAACCACTGTACGAGCGGTCTGCTTTTGATCCATTTGTTTATTGGTGGGATTTGCAAAGAAGAGGCCATGACCAATTCTCTTGATCGGAGAAGTCGAAGCACGAATGCCGGGTTGGATGCGACTGATCCGCGACGCGTTGCGATCCGTGATGGTCGCGGCATATGTACAAGTTCAACTGTGGCGATGATTCCCCATCCGCCGATAAAACTCGACACTGTTCGCGCTAGAAACAGGCTATACAATGGAATTGGTGGTGCGGCCCGAAATTGGCGTTGCACTGAGAAAAAGAAAGATCATGGACAGGCAAGCGCACATACGGGAATTGAATGACCTCTATCAACTAATGGCCGATGGCCGCAAGGGTTATTCGGAGGCTTCGAAGAGAGCGGAAAACCCGAGGATCAAGGAACTGCTCGCGGAGTTGAGTGCGCGCCGTGAGGGTTTGGAGGATCGACTGGGAAATGAGATACGCCGATTCAAACCCGATGACCACACTCAAGAGGGAACGCTGAAAGGCGTGCTGCATCGTGCTTGGATCGACATCCGCGAATCCATCGGCAAGTCTGATGACGTTAGTGTGCTGGATGAATGTGAACGCGGTGAACGCTATCTCTTGGAACGAATGGATAGTGTGATCAAGGATCAAGAGGTCGCTGCTGACTCCAGAGCTATGCTCACTTTGCTGCGATCGGATGTGGAGAAGGACCTATCCTTGTTATTAGCGCTGCGCTCCGCTCTGGGATCCGTGGACCGCTGATCGGTACTTTTTCGATCCTTATCGTTATGCTCTGAGCACAGCTTGAACTGAGATCGATGTTCGCACGGGTACGGCCTTTTATTATTGCCGGTTTAGCCGCCAGCTTGGTGGTGCTATGCTATCTGTGCTATCGGGCGGAAATGCGATCTCATTCCTTGAAAGCGGACCAGATGGAATTGTGTTCCATCAACTACGGCCTTTTCAATCCGGACCGATGGATGGACGACCTGAAGGGGATCATCTCCGACAAGATCATCAACTACAAGATCGAGGGCGGCAACCGTGAGACCCTGAAGAAGCAGCTGGAAAAGATGCTTGGGGAAGTCCTTACAGGGGTGCATAATACCGTGGATAGTCATGACCACGGAGTGAAAGGTGTGATGCGCAAGGCTGTATTCAATGCGGTGGTGCCAATGGATGCGATCCGTTCTGATATACCGCATTATGCGGACCTGATCCTCGATAAGGTCGACCAGCCGCAGAATAGGGAACAATTGAACGGCTTCGTCCTCAACCAGCTGGATTCCCTTTCCGAGCAGACCTCGGGAGGCATCGACATGCATCTCTATAACGAGGTGATGAAACGCAATGGGTTCACCGACCCCAAGGAAGGGATCCATCAGTTGCAGGCTGAACGCCAGGTCCAAGAGGATAAGCTCACCCGTGTGGGTTGGATGTTGAGTTCGGCGTTGGTGCTGATGGTGTTGCTTCTCATTGCGGGTCCGCCCGCAAAACGCTTTGAACTCGCCGCCTTGGTGGCCACCGCCATCATTCTCCTGATCACTGCATTGGCGATGCCGATGCTGGACATTGAAGCGCGCATTTCAGAATTCAGCCTCACGGTGATGGGTCAGCCCATCATCTTCAAGGACCAAGTGCTCTTCTATGAGAGCCGCAGCATTTTACAAGTGATCTGGCTGCTGCTGAAGGAGCATGACATAGGGCTGGTCCTGGTGGCCGTATTGGTCTTCTGCTTCAGTGTGGCTTTCCCGTTCATCAAACTCGTCCTCTCGTTCATCGCGGCCTTACGCTCGAAGATCCCGGAACATCCGGCAGCGAAATTCTTCATTGTGCAGAGCGCCAAATGGTCCATGGCGGATGTGATGGTAATGGCCATGTTCATGGCCTATCTCGGTTTCAACGGTGTGGTGTCCGGGCAATTGTCGGATCTGCGCGACTACATGCAGGACGCACACATCATGACCACGAACAATACGGAGTTGGAGTTCGGTTTCTACCTGTTCACCGGGTATGTGGTGCTGGGCCTGGTGCTGTCCGTGCTGCTGAAACGAACGATCCATGCGAAAGTGGACGCCGTGAAGGAGTGATCGTTAGATCGCGCTTCTGCCGCCGATGTGAGCACCGTGAAGCCGTTGGACCACATGCCCACCTCATCCTTCAGAAATGCTGAAGTAACACTACTTGAATTTCACCGAGGATGAGCGTGTGCTTATCCCGCAACGAAGACAAAGAGCCCTAGGGCGGCCATCAGAAAGTAAGGAACAAGAACGGCCGCCCCTTTGTAATCCTTGGAGACACGTTGCCCGAAGAAAAGCATCGTGATAGCGGTGATGGCGCAGATCATACCAGCGGTTCCGATCCCTGTGTTGCCGGTGAAGAGGACCTGGCCGAAACCGACGGCGCACAGCAGCCCGGCGGATGTTTCCATCAAGGTGATAACAGGAAGTAGCAGTGGCACGGAACCGTTCAAGATGCTCTTGCTGAAGTGCTCGGTGAAGTAGTCCTTTTCCGCCTTCCAGTTGAAAAGCTTGTCCATTCCGGATTGCAGGAAGAGCACGGAGGCGAATGAGGAGAACGCCAGTTCCAGAATGTGGTCGGATGTTAGGCCGTGCAAGGCGAGGAAGGCGGCGGTGCTGTTCATGGTGTGGTGTCAGGTCGCACAAGGATAGTCATGTACGGCGATAGGTCTCCGGTCGGGCCAAATGACGCTCGCAGTCGGTTATAAAGGAACCACGGGTCAACAGGGATGGACACAAATCAAATACGTGGCTTCCCCTGCGAATGCTGGCTATCTGTGTTCATTCCGTTATGGTGTAACAGGTCCTGCGTGCTTCGGCGGTGATGTGATCGAAGACGATGCCTCCGGAAATCCATCCGTGTCCATCCGTGTTCATCCCTTCTGATCCATGGTAAAAATGGGTCTTGCCATTCCCGCAGGGCGCGGTACTCCAGATGGCCTCGCCGTGCCGACCTAAGTTTGCCCGATGCGCGGAACGGTTCGTTGGCTGTGGGCCTTTGCTGCTTTCGGGGCGCTCTTCGCGATGATCGGACTGGTCACGGGTAGTGTGAACCTCAGTCTTGCCGAAGTGTGGAACGCGGTGCTCCATCCCGGCGAGGACACGGCCATTGGCACCATCATTTGGCGCGTGCGCTTACCGGAGATTGCCACGGCGGCCTTTGCGGGTGCGGGTCTCGCAGCGGGCGGCCTGTTGATGCAGACCCTCTTTCGCAATCCGCTCGCCGGGCCGGGCGTGCTCGGGATCACCAGTGGCTCCGGACTTGGCGTTGCGCTGGTGCTGTTGGCGCGTCCGCTCTGGGCGTGGATGCCGTTGCCGCAAGACCTTATGATGACCGTAGCGGCGTTGCTCGGTGCCATCGCAGTGCTGCTGTTGATCGTGCTGGCGGACCGTCGGGTAGGTGATGGCATTACGCTGCTCATCATGGGCCTGATGGTCGGCTACCTCTGCTCCGCCCTGGTGAGCGTGCTGCAGGCGGCGAGCGGTGCAGAGGCTTTGAGGGGCTACGTGCTCTGGGGCTTGGGTTCTTTCGGTGGCATGGACTTGCCGCGCCTGCCGTGGATCATGGTTCCGGTGGCGGCGGGGCTAGTGGTAGCGATCACGTTGATCAAACCGTTGAACGCATTGTTGATCGGCGATGACCAAGCACGCAGTATGGGCGTTCCCGTGGATCGTGTACGGCGCATCGCGATCTGGACCACGGGCGTGCTGGCTGGCACGATCACCGCTTTCTGCGGACCGATCGCTTTTCTCGGACTGGCCACGCCGCATGTGGCGCGGGCCTTCCTCCGCACCGGCGATCACCGCGCGCTAATGCCCGGAAGTATTTTATTGGGCGCAGTGCTGGCGCTGGGCTGCGACCTGCTGGTGCGCACTTCTGCCAGCGGCACGCTGTTGCCATTGAACGCGGTGACCAGCCTACTTGGCGCACCGGTGGTGCTGTGGGTGTTGCTGCGCGGACGCAAATGGGCACGACCGGCATGACGCAGGAAGCCCGACTGATCACGAAGGAGCTCACGATCGGCCATGGTGAACATGTGCTGCTGCGCGATGCAGGACTGTCCTTGGTTTCCGGAAGTCTCACCGCGTTGGTGGGCATTAACGGCATCGGCAAGAGCACCTTGTTGCGCACGCTTGCAGGATTGCATCAGCCATTGAAAGGGGAGGTGCTGGTGGAGGGAAAGGAGGTGCATGCTCTCGCCGCGACGGAACGCGCACGTTTGATCTCCGTGGTGCTTACCGGTAGGCCCCAAGCTGGAATGCTGGAAGTGGAAACCTTGGTGGGTCTTGGCCGCCAACCTTGGACCGATCGCTGGGGGCGCTTCACGAAGGAGGATGAAAAGGTCGTGCACAGTGCTTTGGAGCGCACCGGTGCATTGCATCTGCGGCAACGAACAATGGACACCTGCAGTGACGGCGAATGCCAAAAGGTGATGATCGCACGGGCCTTGGCGCAGGCCACGCCCGTGCTGCTGCTCGACGAGCCGACGGCCTTTCTCGACCTCCCGAACCGCGCGGAGATCGTGCGCGTGTTGCGTGGGATCGCGCATGACGAAGGCAAGGCGGTACTCTTCAGCACACACGATCTCCAGATCGCTTTGGACCTCTGCGATCGCATCGTGCTGATGCGTCCCGACAAAGAGCTCTGGCAGGGCGACACACGGGAAGCGTTGGCATCCGGCGTTCTGGCGGAAGCGTTTGCCAGCAGCGGCGTGCGCTTCGATGCCGCCTACGGTACGCACCGCTTCCTGCCTTGAAAAATGGAACGCCCTGGCCGAGGCCAGGGCGTTCAGGAGCATTTGCCTTACGCCTGCTTCTTCAGCAGGTCGCGGATCTCCATGAGGAGTTTTTGATCTTCGGTAGGGCCGGCAGGAGCGGCGGCTTCCTCGGGCTTCTTCATGCGGTTCACGGCTTTCACGACCATGAACATCACGAAGGCCACGATGATGAAATCGAGCGTAGCTTGGAGGAAGTCGCCGTACTTCACCGCCACTTCAGCAATAGCCTGCGTAGTGACGGCGCCCGCCGAGTCCTTCACTTCTGGCACGCCATCACGCAGTACCCATTTGAGCTGATCGAATTTCACGTTGCCCGTGATCATGCTGATGAACGGCGTGACGATCCCTCCGGTGAA
>JBEPUG010000149.1:0-8319 GCA_041691695.1 Flavobacteriales bacterium | reverse complement strand
GCTGGACCTTATCCAACTGATAAGTTTATCGCGGAGGCTTGGTCTTACACGTAAGGCGCGAGCGTGAGTAGGTGGATCGTCATCAGGGCCTTGCTCAGTGCACCCTTCGCGAGCTGTGCCAGGTTCACCATCCTAGTCCGTATCCCAAGCCTATGGTCAGCGCCAATGAAGATGTTTCCACGTAATCCGTACCGTGGTGATATTGAGAGCCGTCCATCACGTAGTTGCCACCGCCTATCTGATAGCCCAAGCCGAAGTAGAGGTCCACGAACCCATCATCAGTTGGCCCACGGACACCGAAGCGCAGGCCAATCGGCACCAGCACTTTGGACCCCTTCACGATAGGGCCGGACCCCAGTGAGTTATTCCCTGAATAGGCATATTGCAGTTGCCACTTTTGCATCACGTCACGGACACCGATGTAGGTGCCTATGTAGGTGTGCGACCCACCATTGTCCGCCAGCGCGAATTCGGTATGATAGTTCAAGCTCAACAGGCGCGGGAACATCATGTAGGTATAGTCGTAGCCCCCGGCGGTGTAGTACACTTCCTTGCCTTCCTGCTTGAAACCGTTCGCTACATCATAGCTGATGTCGAAGCCGACCGTCAGCCGCTCATTGAACGTCCTGTCCACACCGACACCCATGCAATAATTGCTGAAGCGGGGATGAGCGTAGACGATGTTAGTCTCCCCGACGACCCATCGGAGAGCGGTGCTCTGCGCAGAAGCCAGGGGAAGCAGGGCCAACAGAAGTGCAGTACAACAGAGCGCCCTTCTCATTGCTTCGTGAAATCGATGTTGAGCATCTCCAGCGCGACGCTGATCGGAACGCCGAATCCGATCCCTTCGATACCGGTCGCCTCCACTTTCATCGTAGCCACGCCGACCACCTTGCCATTCTCGTCGATCAAGGGTCCTCCACTGTTGCCGGGATTGATGCTCACGTCGGTCTGGAGGTACTTCCGTCCCTCGAATTCACGTCTGCCGCTCATGATGCCGCGCGTCACCGATTGACCGAGGTCCTCAGCAAGCGGGGTGCCTATGGCGAAGAGTTCCTCACCGAGCTGGAGACCGGCATCATCGCCCATGCTGAGCGCGGGCAGGTCATTGCCGGAAACCTTGATAAGGGCCACGTCAAAGTCGCGGTTCACCTTCACCACTTGGCCGTCCAAGGAGAATCCTTGTTCGAACTTGACCTTCACCGTGGCTTGGTCGCCCACCACGTGCGCATTGGTGATGATGTTCCCATCGTTGGTGATGATGAATCCGCTGCCATGTCCCTCCTTGGTCTCGACCGTTACCACACCTTTCACCAGTGCGGAGATCATGTCCTTGCGCCCGGCGAAAGTGATCGGGTTAGGCATGGTGAGATGGACGTCCTCTCCTTTGGAGCGCACCAGGCCTGCCGAGTGCCCCGCATTGATGCGATCATACAGGCTATCCCCATCGATCAACTGATGGGCCGCATCCTGCAAGGCGGAGAGAAAGACATCGCGAGGAGGAACAGCATAGGCGGACCACGTGGTGGACTTGGAGATGGTAAAGAGCAGGCTGTCCTTGTCCACACCGCTGTAGAAGCGCCAGTCCATATCCATGGTCACCGTGCCGAATGCCCGGTTGTTCTTATCGGCCAATTGCATGTGGACGCTCTTCAACAGGGGCTTCAGCACCACCTTCGCCCGCAGGATCGCCTCCGTGCCCTTGGTGGTATTCAGCCTTACCGAACTGGCGTCAACGTAGGTGTCTGCGAATCCGCGGAGGATGGAGGCCATGGCCATTTCCGGGTAGCGCAGGTCGGCCAGTTCCTTGGAGGAGATCGTCAGCTTGCGGCTGCCGAGGTCCCCGAGTTCATCCTTTGCCCCTAAAGCATTCTCCAAAGTGGCCACGGGAAGCTCAAGCTGCTGCCGGTCCGCGGGCTTTGTCCGATACAGGTTCACGGAAACGTCCTTGCTTGGAAATGTATAGAGAGCAGGGCTTTTGCTATCAGCGATATAGGGAATGCCTAACAGCAACGCATCAGCGAGCAGGATGCCATTGCTTTTGGTCGGGTGCAGTGCCAACGTCGTAGGTTGCCGCCCATCCATGCGAAGTTCGATGGTCACATCACCGCTTTCGGGTCGGTCGTAGGTGTAGGAGTATGGCGTGGTGCCTACCTCGGCACCGTTCTCATAAACGATCGCACCAGAGGGCGAACTGTTGATGGTCAGGGATTGCTTTCCGCTGTTCAGCATGGAAGCGCAACCGGAGAAAAGACCAAGAATGCAAAGAGCAGAGGCCGTTAGGCCGAGGGTTGAACGCATGGTGGATGCAAATGATGGCGGGCCAAAATAGGTTAAGGGTCGCAGCCGTCCAAGTTTGGACGGGATTGAATTCCTGCATACCGATGTAGGGGCCTTACTTTCAGCCTCCAAACACTTTTGGACATGAAACAACTCTTCGCGCTTTCGCTACTTGTACCTTCCCTCGCATTCGGTCAGTCTTTGGTCAGCACCACCGCACAGTTGCGCACTGGCTTACTCGAGGATTTTACCGGCATCCATTGTGGCTACTGCCCGGATGGACATGCGGTGATGGCTTCCATCGCAGCAGCAGATCCGGGGAGGGTTTCCTTGGTAGGCGTTCACGCGGGCGTATTCGCAGTACCTGCGAACGGGACCGAGCCGGATTTCCGAACGCCTCAAGGTGACTCGCTCAACGCATTCTACAATGTCAATAGCTACCCATCGGGCGTGATCAATCGCCACAACTTTACTGGTGGCGCTGCGCAGGGTCGAGGCTCTTGGGAAGGGAACATGGCGCAGATGCTAGCGCTGTCCTCCCCAGTGAACCTCGGTGTGGAAAGCAGCTACGATGCCGGCAGCCAAGAACTCACCGTGCATGTGCAGCTCTATTACACGGCGGACAGCCCGGGTGATGCCGACCGCATCTCTGTGCTCGTTACGGAAAACCACATCAGCGGGTGGCAAACGGATTATGGACCTGCCGGAAACCATACCAACTACGACCACTTGCATGTGCTGCGCGCTTACATCACCGGCATTTGGGGCGAGACCGTAAGCACGACCACTGCAGGCACGTGGGTGGACCGGACCTACACCTATACAGTGCCGGCGGCATGGAACGTGGGCAACTGTGAGGTGACCGCCTTCGTGGGGGAATACCAGAGCGACGTCTATCAATCCCAGACCATCCCTGCCGATGGCGGGACCACCTTGGTGACGGGTTTATTGACCCAGGATCCCGCACCGTACAAGGGAGGTACGAGCGCGCAGAGCTCGGATTTTACCTTCGGTATGACGAACACGTTGGCCGCCCCTGGGAATTTTGTGGTCACGCTTACGCAAGTGAATGGCCCAGCCAGTTGGGCTTCCACGTTGGATGTGAACGGTAGCGCTCTCACCAGCGGTTCCACGATCCCTTTGGCGGATGATGCCAACGCTCAGGTGCACGTACACATCACACCCGACGCGGCAGCCGGGGTCGGGGACTACCTGCTCTCCATCTCCTCCTCGGACTATCCTTCAGCACCGGTCCTGCAGCAGGACCTTCACGTGATCAGCGGCGTGCATGACCTCATCGTCACCAACTCGCAAGCGGAGCCTTGGAACGACCTCTATACCACGGCGATGCAGGAAGCATGGGAACCAGCCTATGCACAGACCAGCCGCGATGAGTTCACCAAGTTCGGCCAAGCCGATGCCTTGGGTGGCGTGCTCAACCTCTACCTCAACGTGAGCTGGACCTTTCCCAGCCTGCTGGACGATGAAGTGGCGATCCTCACCACCTTCATGGACAATGGCGGTAACCTGATGATCGCCGGACAGGACATCGGCTGGGATCAATGCGGTGCAACGGGCTCTTACGGCACGGCTGCTACGCAGGCGTTCTACACGGGGCACATGCTCGCCCATTTCGTTGCCGATGGAACCAGCGCCAGCACATCCGTGAATTTCAATGATGATGATGCGGTCTTCGGTGCGTTGCCGAATAGCTCGATCGGCGATGCGTTCGGGGGAAATACCTACCCCGACCAGATAACCCCGATAGCTCCGGCAACCGGTATCCTCACTTACAATGCCACTGCCAACATCGGTGGACTGCGCGCTCAAACGTCCAACTATAAGCTGGTCTACTTCGCCGTGGGTCCCGAGCAAATGGCAGACGCCACGGTGGGCCGCGCCATGGTAACGCTGAGCCACAACTGGTTCTACGGCACCTTAGGCATCCATGAGTTCGATGCCGCCATCGGTTCGCTCGGCCAAGCATATCCCGTGCCTGCGGACGGCACCCTCACCATTCCCATCAATTCGCTGAAAAGCGATGTGACGTTGGAAGTGTTCGACGCCATGGGCCGCAAGGTGATCACACAAGCCACCTCGCGTGCAACGACACAAGTGGTTCTCGATACGCAGGACCTGAGCGATGGTGTGTACAGCTATCGCATTCGTACCACCGATTCCGCTGGCAAGGCGCGCTCGTTCGTCGTCTCGCATTGATCTGTATCTCCGTCGTTGTGAAAGGCCTCCCGCAAGGGGGGCCTTTTCACTTGCCGTTACGCCTTACGTCATCACGAGGCTCGGCGAAGCGATCTTGTATGGGCGCCTATGGCGGATCGGACAGGAATTCATTTGACAGGATCTCATGATTGACAGGATTGATCCCGCCCGCGGCGGGCGGACTCTCATGGCTCCGTCAAGGTCTCACGGAGTGGACCTTGATGCCTACTGGCTTTCTTCTGCGCATCGTCTCATTGCACCCGCGCCCCCGACCTTCGCGCCATGCCCGAGGTGAACGACATGCTGATCATCGGACGCGGTATCGCCGGTGCGGTGCTCGCGGAAACGGCGATGCGACGAGGGCTTTCGGTCCATGTCTTCGATCACAAGCGCCAAGGCAACGCCTCCATGGCGGCGGCTGGCGTGGTGAATCCGGTGGCGCTCCGCCGCGACGCACCTACGTGGCGTGCGGCCGAAATGCTGCGCGCTGCCCGGCGTTGCTACTCCGGCATGGAAGAACGCCTCGGTGAATGTTTCTGGCATCCCATGGACCTGGTAAAGGTCTTTCCCACACCCCATGAAAAGGAGCATTGGGATCGTGCGATGGCGGATCCACGCACCGCGCCCTTCATCGATCAACGCCCCGAACCCGAAGTGGATGCCGCGCCGATAATTGCACCGAACGGATACGGCACGGTGACCCAAGCTGCGTGGCTGGATGTACCGCAAATGCTCGCTGCGCAGCGAACGGAACTCCTGCGCAACAAGCAGCTCACCGAGATCGATGTTGCCGGATCGGACATCATCCGCACAGATGATGGAGTGCGCATCGGCGATATGCAGGGACGCTGGCTTGTGCGTTGCGAAGGCCCTTTCGCCACACTTACAGGCCTAGCACCAGCGAAGGGCGAAACATTGATCGTGCGCATTCAAGGCCTGCACCTCACACGCATGATGCATCGCAGTGTCTTCCTTCTACCCTTAGGCGAGGAGCGCTATTGCGTGGGCTCCACCTTCCAGTGGGATAATTTTTGGGAAGGCCCAACGGATGCGGCACGCCAAGATCTGCTGCAGCGACTTTCCATACTGGTGGATGCTCCCGTGGAAGTACTTGATCAGCATACTGGAGTGAGGCCCGCTTCGAAGGATCGCCGTCCTATCATAGGCATCACCGGTGCGCATGAGGCCGTGCTGAACGGCTTGGGATCACGAGGCGTGATGTTGGTGCCTTGGTGTGCGGAGCATCTGTGCGATCATCTCTTCGATGGAACCCCGTTGGATCCGGAGGTGGATCTGGGTCGCTTCGCATCCGGGCATCCGTGATGCGGTTCACGTCGTCTCATACGCGATCACCTCGGCCAAAGCCCGGCGGTGGAATTTCACGCTGAAATCTTTGAAGCGAAGCCGTACATCGGCGTTGATGCTCTTGTCGATACCGCTGATATCCCACGCGAGTTGCGGGTAGCACTTTGTGAATTCCAACAGGTCCTCGGTCACCACGAACTCCGCATGCTCGTAGCCTTCCGGATAAGGGCTGCCCGGTTTCGGCGCAGGCAGTTCCATCACATCGATGCTTCGCCCTTCGAAGAGGAAAGGCCGGTTCAGCCGGAAAGTGGCGATGGGCCGTCCACCGATCGGGTTCTCTCCAAGTAGGACACCTTCCCGGTCCAGTTCGTTCCGAAGCTCCTGGTACCGCTTGTCATTCTCTACGCGGTAGCACAGGTGATCCAACGGAAACCGAGAGACATGCACTCCACTTTCCGCTAAGGCGGCGAAGAGTTTCCGCAGGAATGGCGCGGCGTCCAGCATCTGGTCAAAAACTCAGAGCGAAGCACCCGGCGAAGCGTGCATCACCTTGTCGAGCCCGTCCGGGAAGTAGCGGTTTTCGAGTTTTACGAACTCGTCGCCGCGCATGAAGTAGCCCATGTTGACGTCCGACGTGCGTTCCAGCCCGCATGCGGCGAGCAGTTCCATCAACGAAAGCAGTGTGTTCTTGTGGAAGTAATACGCGCGTTCGCTCTTGTCGGACACCACGAGGCCGCGCACCAAGCCCTTATCCTGTGTGGTGATGCCGGTGGGGCAATCGTTGGTGTTGCAACGCAAGGCCTGGATGCAGCCGATCGAAAAGAGGAAACCTCGCGCGGAGTTGCAGAGGTCGGCGCCCAGGCCGAGCATCTTCATCAGGCTCGCAGAAGTGAGCACCTTCCCGCTGGCTATGATCTTGATCTCGCCATGCAATCCGAAGCGCTCAAGCGTACGGCGCACGAACATCAGCGCGGGCTCGATCGGCATGCCTACGGAATCGGTGAATTCAAGCGGCGAAGCGCCGGTACCGCCTTCTGCACCATCCACGGTGATGAAGTCCGGGCGCATGCCCGTCTCCACCATCTTCTCGCAGAGCTCGGTGAATTCCTCGGTGCGCCCGATGCACAGCTTGAAACCCACGGGAAGGCCGTCGCTCAATTCGCGCAGCTTGCCGATGAATTGCAGGAAGCTCGTCGCATCATGGAAGACGGTGTGGCCGGGAGGTGAGATCACCGCGACATGCGGTTCGATATGCCGGATCCGCGCGATCTCCGGCGAGTTCTTCACCGCAGGCAACACGCCGCCGTGGCCGGGCTTCGCGCCTTGCGAGATCTTCAGCTCGATCATACGCACTTGGCTGTGCTCGGCCACCTTGGTGCGGAACAACTCCGGGTCGAATTTGCCATCCTTGGTGCGGCAGCCGAAGTAGCCGGTGCCGATCTGCCAGACGAGGTCGCCGCCGTTCTTCAAGTGGTGGTCACTGAGGCCGCCCTCTCCGGTGTTGTGGTAGTAGTCGCCCTTCTTCGCCCCGGCGTTCAGCGCCAGCACCGCGCGATCGCTCAAGGCACCGAAGCTCATCGCGGAAACGTTCAGCAGCGAGGCGGAGTAAGGCTTCTTGCAGTAGGCGCCACCGATCATCACGCGGGGCGGATCAGCGGGCTTTTCTATGGGATAGATCGAGTGCCGGATGCCCTCATAGCTCGCGTTGTCGATGTCCAGCTGTGTGCCGAAGGGGACGGTGTCGCCCACGTTCTTCGCGCGTTCGTAGGCCAAGGCGCGCTGCTGGCGGCTGAAGGGCCGTCCATCCGTATGGCGCTCCACGAAATATTGCTGGATCTCCGGTGAGATGAACTCGAGGATATACCGCATATGACCCAGTACCGGGAAGTTCCGCAGGATAGTGTGCTTGCCCTGCACGATATCATAGATGCCCAACAGGAAGAGCGGTATCACGACGACATAGGCCCAGAGGTAGCGATGGTCGAACCAGCCCAATAGGGCGATGGCGATGAGCAGAATAGTGCCGATGAGGTAGAAAAGCTTGCGCATGGCGGTGAAATTAGAGAGGGCGGAAGGGCAGCGGCCGGATAAGGCGCTAATTTCCGTCAACGGGGTAACACCGTTCGCTTAAAATTGTGCGGAGGTGGCCTTTTACACCACAGAACATGCTACTCGCACCGTCGCCGTAGCGCTTTGGCGGGGGAGCCCGCACACAGGAGAAGTCCACTACATCATGGTCTTCCAACGGTGGAGACCTGGACGCCCGATACTGGCCCGATACCATCAAGCGTTATGGCCCAGCATGAATAGCGATCTTTGGCTGGATGTCCGAACGATACAACGGTCGCGGCAGCATATGATGTATCATCTCCGCAAGATCCTCTTCGGCACCGCCGCCATACTGCTTCTGCTCATGGGTTGTGCCGCTACCAAGAAGACCGCCAACATGCCCAAAAAGAAACACGATGCGACGTGGGCCGTCATCGACTCACTCAACAACATCGGCCAGTATGCCTC
>JBEPUG010000148.1:0-8351 GCA_041691695.1 Flavobacteriales bacterium | reverse complement strand
GGTCCGGAACGGACCACTTCGAAAACAATTAGAATGAAGAAGGGCCCCGGCGTTTTGCCGAGACCCTTCACGAAACGCCTGCGCACCTGTAAGCCGGATCCTGTATCCATCTCGCGATGGACCTCCGCCATCTATCTGGGATCCACCTCACGATGGACCTCTATCGACCTACCCGCCGGGATCGGACGGACCGTCCTTATCCCGCTCGAAAGCGGGAACCCCGACTTATTTGGTCTTTCAGCCCGTGGGGTTTACCAAGCTGAACCGCTCACACGGAACACTGGTGGGCTCTTACCCCACCTTTTCATCCTTACCTCGCCGAAGCTTGGGCGAAGGCAAGCCTTCACTTCAACTTCAACGATCGGCGGTCTCCCTTTCTGTGGCACTTTCCATGGCACCACCGTCACCAGTGGCACCCCTTCCCGTTAGGAAGCACGGCGCCCTATGCTGCCCGGACTTTCCTCCCTCCCCGCCTTGCAGCGGAAAGAACGGCGGAGCGATGCGCAGGATATCAAGGAACGATCAATAGTGCAGTATCTCGATGGCCGTAGCCCCATGTCCATAGCGGCGTGGGTCGGCATCATCGAATCGCACTCCTTCATAGAACTGTAACGCCTTGCGGACTTCCTCCCGCAACACACCCTCGCCCACACCGTGGATCACGATGACGCGCTTCTTGCGCTCGCGGATGGCTGTGTTCAAACGGCGCTCGAAGAATTCCAACTGGAAGCGCAGCTTCTCACCGGGGCTCAATGTGCTTTCATCCTCTACCAGTTTGTTCAGGTGCAGGTCCACCTCCATCACGGAAGGATCTTCCACAGGCTTGGGCGCCTTGCCGCCGTTGTTCACGGATGCGCCTCGGCCCTTGTCACGCTGGATCCGATCGTCCATGCGGTCGTCCGCCGCGCGCAGCTGGGCGTTATGGTCGCTCACCTCATAGTCATGCGCCGCCCGTTGCACCAGCACATCCTTGATCGGATAGACCAGGTCGAATCCATCCTGGGTGCGCACGTTCACGCGACCGCCCTCCAAAACTTGTAGCACCACGCCGCCACCGACCTCATTGAGGAAGGAGACCTTGTCACCGACGGATGGATGTTTTTGCGCGGACATGTCGCAAATTTACGGGACCATGCATCGTCTCACCGTGTTCATTATCGCATATTTAGTAGGAGCGTTGATGGTCTCAGCGCAGGACTACGCCTCACCCCAGCCTTACGGGGGCAAAGCCGCTGTGGGTTGGATGCTGGACCAGGAACAGCATTTCCCGTCGGAAGCATTGGCCGCGGACCTCAAAGGCGAGGTGGTGGTGTCCTTTAAAGTACTGGCTGATGGCACAGCGAAGAACATCCATGTGACGCTACCATTGGACTCAGACTGTGACGCTGAGGCAGTACGCTTGGTCAAGTTGATCCGCTGGAGACCCGCATCGGTTGGCGGCACCGCGCTCGATACGGACCATTCGATCACCATCCCGTTCAATGCGAAGCGTTACCGGAAGTTGCATGCGAAAGCCACACCTTGCCAGCGCCCACCCTCGGCCCTACTGGACGACGACAGTAATGTGTTGTACACCGACAAAGGCCTGGACAGCTTGGCCGTGCCGATGATACCCGATGGAATACGCGGCCTGCCGAATTACTTGGTGAGCAATCTGAACTATCCACCGGAGGCTTTCCGGTTGGACATTCAAGGCAAGGTCACTATCGAATTCGTGGTGGAGACCAGTGGCAGCATCAGCAACATGCGCACGTTGAATTTCCTTGGCGGCGGTTGTGATGATGAGGCGATGCGTCTAGCACGCAGCATCTGCTGGATACCTGCCATCAAGGGCGGCAAGCACGTGCGCAGTATCATGAAGCTGGACCTTCTCTTCCGCTTGAATCCAACTCTGCGGTAATTCCGAGTAGGATCCTGAACAGAGCCTTCCTCCTAGGAAAAACGGCCGATCATGCCAGTGAACGCAGAGAATACTTAATGGCATCCTACTTCCACTATTGACCAAGGCATCGGTGTGTGGCATTCATCCGCTTTCATCGGCGATCCTATCAAATAGCACCTGCGCTGGATCGACCGATCTTCGCCGTATGAAAAAGCGCGGCCCATGGACCACACTCAGTGAACGATCCGCCTATGAGACCCCGTGGATCGCGGTGACGCACCATGAGGTGATCGACCCCGGCGGCAAGCAAGGCGTGTATAGTGTGATCCATTTCAAGAATCTTGCGGTGGGTGTGATCCCCTTGGATGAGGACATGAACACGTGGATCGTGGGCCAGTATCGCTATCCGATGGAAGCCTACAGTTGGGAGATCCCAGAGGGAGGAGGCAAGCGAAGTGTGGATCCGTTGGACAGCGCGAAACGCGAGCTGCGCGAAGAGACGGGAATAGTGGCGGAGCGCTGGACCCGCGTGCTGGAGATGGACCTGAGCAACAGCGCCAGCGACGAACAGGCCATCATCTTCGTCGCACAAGGACTGACGCATCACGCGCCTCAACCAGACCACGACGAAGAGCTTGAACAGCGCAAATTGCCCTTCGCCAAACTTTATGACATGGTGGTGCGCGGCGAAGTGCGGGACAGCCTTACTGTGGCCGCCGTACTGAAAGTGAAGTTGCTGATGCTCGAAGGAAAGTTGTGATCACTTTCCACGCGATCGCGGTCGAGTTTGCTAGTCCAATTCCTCGCAGGCAAAGCCCAAGCCCGTCAGCAGCACCATGATGCGCTCGCGGGGCATTCCTTTAGCATCGACACGCAGGACATGGTCGCGGTCTTCCAGATCGAAGTTCCATTCGCCCATGCCGGCGAGCGTTAGTTCCATCAAGGGACGCAGCGCATCCACTTGGGCATTGTCATTCACCGAGGTCTTGAATACCAACACCTCTTGGGCTCTGGCGGAATGCGGGTCCATTAACGTGGATTCGAAATGAACCAAGGCAGTATTCATGGCGATCATTGTTCTTGTTGGGCCTGGTCCTGTTTCCATTGGCGTGCGCCTCCGCCACAGCGCTGTTTCCAGTTCTCCTTGAACTTGGCGCGCTGTGCCTCATCCATGTGTCCCCACTTCTCGCGCCAATCGTAACGGCGCTGTTCCCAACCTTCACGCTCCTCCTCGGACATGTTCTTCCACCAGTCCTCGCGCATGTGCCGGTTGCGGCCCCATGGCGGTCCACCGTGCCCTACACGTCGGCCGGGAAAGCCACCGAAAAGGATCTTGCACAAGATGAGCAGGCCCATAGCCTTCCAGTAAGTGAGCGGTGCCCAGCCTGTGATACCGGGGATGATCGCGTTCCACAGCAGCATCACCACCAAGCTGAATACAGCGATGGCTGCAAGAGGGATCAAGGGAAAAAGCCAGCGACGGCGACGAATGGTTTTCATAGGGTTGACGTGTTTGCTTGTTGCGAGTTGACTTGTTGCGGGTTGGCGATCCGGTCAGGACCCGGTCAGTTCGATGTAAATGGTCTCGAGGCGTTCGCGTAGATGCTGCACTGCATAGCGCTTGCGTGAGATGACCGTCTTGATGTTCTCCCCCTGCTCCTCGGCGATCTCGCGCAGGGTCTTGTCGTCCAATTCATTTTGCACGAAGACCAAGCGTTGGTTCTCGGGCAGTTCAGCCAGCGCAGCCTCCAGCTCTTGCCAGAACAGGTCCCGCAGCATTCGCAGGTCCGGGTCGTCCTCCACCGCCAGCAGCAGTTCGCCGAAGTTGAATTCGCCGTCCTCGTTCTCCACCGCCAGATCTTCCAATGCGGACGTACTTCCCTTGCGGTAGCGGTCGATGATCTTGTTGCGGGCCACGCGGTAGAGCCAACCGCTTACCTGCTCGATGGCCTCGATCTCCGGCTGGCTGCTGAACTGCGTCCACACATCCTGCAAGAGGTCTTCTGCGTCTGCATCGCTTTGCACCCGAGCACGGATAAAGCCGAATAGCGCACGCCCATACTCTGCCACGACTTGCGTGATGCCACCCTGTTTCCGGGTCATTGGTTCCTGCACGAGTTCCGCTTCCACTTTGGAGGAGACGGATGGGAAGGCGAATTACGCTTTTCAGGGGAGAACATGCTTACCGGTTCCGAACCGAAACATTAGGAGTGCCAATGAGCAGGCACTCGCGATAAGGGATCACCGGTCGGGTCGTATAACCTTCGTTCTATTGTAGAGGGTCCATGGGGCCGGTTGCTTTGCGTGAAACACAACCGCTATGCGCAAACGTCATACTCTTCTCCTCGCCCTCGCCGTTCCTGTCGCGCTTTGCGCCCAACCCGTGAATGACCTCTGTTCCGGCATCACGCCGGAGGCCTTGGCCATTGGAGCCTCGCTCACCTTCAGCGGAACCCGGGCAGGCGCCACCAGCACAGGTGATGGCGTGGCCGGCAGCGCCTTGGTGACCACGACAGGCGTCGCTTCGGTATGGCATGCGTTCACCACCACCTCGTGCAGCGATGTTACGGCGCTATATTGCAATACAGCCCTTCCTGCCACAACACAGTGGAGCTTCCTTACACCGACCTGCCCAGGTGACGAACAGATATCCTTCTCCTATGCCAACTTCGGTCTCCTCTGCACCAACGGCCAGTTCGGCATCCAATGGGTGAATTTGCCAGCAGGCACCTACTACATGCCGGTATATGGCGTCGCCAGCAGCGGAGCCTATGAGATCTCAATCAGCGCCGTGGCGTGCACCGCAGGTCCGGCGAACGATGACTGCAGTTCCGCGACCGTATTGCCGGTGAACATCACCTGCGTGCCTGTGGCCGGTAGCGTTGACCATGGCACGGCGTCCAGCCAGCCGCTCAACGAATGCAATGGGGCCACCGGCGATGCGAACGACGATGTCTGGTTCGCCTTCACCGCCACCGCTGCTGAACATACCATCACTGTGAACTCCAGCGCCAGCATGGATGCCGTGATCGAACTCTACACGGAAGACTGTGGATCCGCACCGCTCGCCTGCTCCGATGCCACCTTGGATGGAGGCGTGGAGGAGATCGAAGCGACCGATCTGGTTCCTGGCGAGATCTATAAGGTGCGCGTGTTCCATTGGTACACCGCCTTGGCGATCACCACGGGCTTCACCATTTGTGTCACGGGCGACATCACCACGGGCGTGAATGAAAAACCGATGACCGAGGTGCACGTGCTACCGAACCCGGCCAGCAACCGCCTCACGATCACGAGTGCAGATGAGGGGCTGGCCCGCATCATGGACATCACAGGGCGTAGCAAGTGGGAAGGGTACATCACACGCACGACCGATATCGACGTGAGCACTTGGCCACGTGGCACCTACATAGTTTCCTTGGAGTTCGAGCGCCAAGTGCGGACCGAGCGGGTGGTACTCCAGTGATCTGGAATACCCGGTTGAAGGCGGGCGCGGGGGCTTCACCTCTGCGCTCGCTTTTTTCAGTGACGTCCACGATCCTAACTTTCGGCTTCTATCCCGATGCGACGAATACCTGCATCACCGATCGATCCTACATGGGAACCACCGACGCCCAATTCGAGCAAGTAATAGATGGCTTCTCAAAACCTGTTCAGTCCTTGGCGCGGGAGACCCGCAAGCTCATTCACCGCATCCTTCCGGAAGTAGTGGAGGTGGCCTGGGTGCAACAGAAGAACATCGGATTCGGCACGGGGATCAAGAAGAACACCGAGCACTTTTGCTGGCTGATGCCCGCCACCAAGCACGTGACACTCGGGTTCAACTATGGTGCGGAATTGCCCGATCCCGCTCAGCTACTGGAAGGTAACGGCAAACTCTTTCGTCACATCAAGATCAGCTCTGCCGAGCAATTGAAGAATTCGGAGTTGCTCAAGTTGCTGCGCTTTTCTTCTACGTATCGTATGCCTGCCGTGCGTCGAGGTGTATAGGACGATCCGTCCGAGTGGATACTTGGTGGGTTCCTCCACAAAAATGACCATCGGTTATCGGTTTGTTCATGTACGCGCTTCATGATTGGTACGGGTTGAATTGATTTCGGCATCGAACACGACAAACGGATTGATCGGGGAGGCCAATGAGCTGCTTACGCCGAGGATAGAAGAACACCGGTCCTTATAAACCCGAATTACGAGTAAGCGGTAGAGATCCGCATCAACGGAGGAGGTTTTTCACCCGAACTCCGCTTCTTCATGACCGCTGCGTATCGCCATTCCGAAAACCTGACCCTTCTCATATCGGGACAGTGCTCGAACCATCAATTTTGAATGGCCATGTTGTTCTTCCGCGCACTGCTCTTCTGGTTCGGCCTGATGGTGCTCGCCATCGTCAACGGGACGGTGCGCGAATACGGCATTATCCCGATCGCTGGCGATCGCATCGGCCATTGGATCAGCACGCTGATGCTCTGCTCGCTCATCCTGCTGGCCACCTGGGCGGGGCTGAATTGGATGGAGCCGCATAGCACTCATGAGGCTTGGCAGATCGGGATCTTTTGGACGATCCTTACCGTGGCCTTCGAGTTCGGTGCCGGTCACTTCCTGTTCAAGAAGCAATGGTCAACCCTCTTCGCCGACTACAACTTGCTGAACGGCCGCATCTGGATACTGGTGCTGCTCACCACGTTGCTTGCGCCGTGGGTCGTGGCGGCATGGCGCGGGTTACCGAGCGAATAGTTCGGATGATGGAACCAGCCCTCGCGAGTTGCAGAAAGATGAGAAGACGCATCCCATCAACTGATCGATTCACCCTCGCAACTCCGCTCCCACCTCCTTCTCCATCGCACCGCGGATGCGACCCATGGCCTTCTCCACTTGCTCGTCAGTAAGGGTCTTCTCGCTGTCCTGCAGAATGAAACTGAGCGCGTAGCTCTTCTTGCCTGCTGGCAGTTTGTCGCCTTCGTAAACGTCGAAGAGGTCCACGGCGCGGAGCAGCTTGCGCTCGGCCTGGTAGGCTATCTGCTCCAGCTGCGCATAGGCTATAGAACGGTCCAGTAGGAGGCTGAGGTCGCGGCGGACCGCCGGGAACTTCGATACTTCCTGGTATTTGGTGCGACGATCGCTCAGCAGGGCCACCAGCGCTTCATCGTGTATCTCCGCATAGTACGCGGGCTGGTCCACGTCGAACGCTTTTGCAACATGCGCAGCCACCTCACCCAGCGTCGCAACGGTCTTCTTCCCGACTTTCACCTCCACTGAAGAAGCGAGCAACGGACTTTCGCATACACTGAACTTCGTGTTCATTCCAAGTCCCATGCGCTGGAGCAGTAATTCCAGTTCCTCCTTCACATCGGGGAGCTCGGCTTTGCGGTCCGCGCTGCGCCAGTTCTCCGTTCCTCGCTTACCGGTGATCAACAGTGCAACACGTTCTTCTTCGATCACTTTGCCGTTCGCGACGAAGTAGGTGCGGCCCTTCTCGAAGAGACGCAGATCGCGGTGCTGGCGGGCCATGTTGTGCGCGGCACTTTGCAGCAGGCCGAAGAGCATCGTGGGACGCATCACGTCCAGTTCGGCACTCAACGGATTCTTCAGGCGGACCAAGGCTTCTTCTTCCGCCGCCTTCAACTTTACAGTGCGCCCGCCGTTGACGAGCGAAGGAGTCATCACCTCGCGGAAGCCGCGCGCCGCCAAGTGCTGTGCCAAGCGTTGGCGGAAGCCTTCGGAAGTTGTTTCGGGTTGTTGAACGGCGGGCATCATCAGTTGCTCCGGAATGGGCACTTGATCAAAGCCATGGATGCGCAGCACTTCTTCCACAAGATCGGCCTCGCGCAGCACATCCACCCGGTAGGGCGGCACATGCACGTGCACCTTTTGCACAGTGCGCGCACTGATGCGGCAATCCAGCATTTCGAGGATGCGCAACACAGCATCCGGCGCGATGGCCACACCGCAGAGACGATCCACGGTAGCGAAGCGCAGATCCACCTCCGCCCAAGTACGCGGTTGCGCAATATCGATGATGGCGGAGCCGATCTTCGCCCCAGCCACTTCCTTCAACAGCAAAGCTGCGCGTTTCAAGGCGTACACGGTGATCTCCGGATCCACGCCGCGCTCGAAGCGGAACGAGGCATCGGTGTTCAATCCATGGCGACGTGCGGTGCGACGAATGGTGACTGCATCGAAGCATGCGCTCTCCAGGAAGATAGCCGTGGTACTTGCGGAAACGCCACTGTCGGCGCCACCGAACACACCAGCCAACGTTGCGCCCTTCTCAGCGTCGGCGATCAGCAGGTCCTCGGGATCGAGCGTGCGGTCCTTGTTATCCAAGGTGATCAGGTGCTCACCCACATGCGCCTTGCGCACGATGATCCTCCCTCCCTTCAGTTTATCGGCATCGAAGGCGTGCAAGGGCTGACCTAGCTCGTGCTGCACGAAGTTGGTAATATCCACCACGTTGTTGATCGGCTTGAGT
>JBEPUG010000147.1:0-8427 GCA_041691695.1 Flavobacteriales bacterium | reverse complement strand
TGGCTGAGCCGCCAAGAACGAATACGGCATCCGCATGTGCGACGGGATCCTCCGTGATGAGATGATCGCCTGCTGCCCGCAACAACGGATAGCGGAAGAGCCAGCAGAGTATGAGAAGAGCGATCAGCGCGATCACCACTCGGCCTTGCCACGAGCTGACGAACCTGCGCCATCGCGAGCGTGATGCGGAGCTTTCATCCGAAGCGGCCATCGTTCAGTAGGCGCCGTTCCTGCGGCGCAACGCCCACTCCAGCGTGAGCAGCGCCAAGAGGAGGAAGAAGATCCAGCGCAGATCGATCAGGTCGCTGAAGCTGGCGTGGGAGTATGATCGCGCGGCGAGTGTCGGCCGTGCCTCCATCACTTTCACAATGCTGTCCATGGTCGCGGGAACTAAAGCGATACCACCCGTGCGTGCCGCGATGTTCTCCCACAGCCCGTGATCGGCCACGGTGTTCATCCGTTCCACGACCAACGGCTTCACGAGGAAATCACCGGTGGCGGTGAAGCGTTGTCCATCCAGCGTAGCGCCTGCGGAATAGGTGTATCGGCCGGCGGGAAGAATGCCCGCATCCAGATGATAAGCTGTGCCCGTCCGGCTGAAGGTGTAGGCCAGGTCCTTGCCGTTCTCGTCCTTCAGATCGATCGAAGCTTCCGGCGTGTTCACCTGTTCGTAGCTCGCGTTGTACAGTTCCGCATCGATGCCGACCTTCTCGTTCTGCGCGAATTCCCGCTCCAGCCGGACGCGGAAGCGGCTCTTGTCCTGTTTCAAGGCGAGGAACTGCACCGTCTTCTGCACCAGTTTATCGAAGTGGTCGTTGGTGTTGTTCTGCAGCATGTCCGCCAAGCGCCAACGCCATAGGCCTTCGCCGCAAGTGATCGCGGTGCGGCGGTCGCTCTGACCTTGGAAGGCGAACAGCGGATAGGTCGTGCGCACCGCCCCGATCCGCTGCGTCATCAACGACGTGGCCGAGCGGCCCAAGGTGTACTGAGCGAAGGGCACCTGCAGCGGGGGGAAATGCTCGTATGCGCGGATATCCTCTGGATCCAATGTGAACAGCGTGAAGTTCGGATCCACGGCCGCCTGCGCGTCGGTGTAGGAGCCACGGCCGCTTTCGATGTCCACGCCGTTGCCCATCGCCGTCACTTGGCGCATGTCGCTCTGCTGACCAAGGATGGTCCACGTCGGGATCTTCTTCTCCACGATCTGTTGGAGCAGCGGTTGGATCGTTGACTTGGTAGAAGGCAGTTGATCAAGGATCACGAGATCGCAGTCCTGGATCTTTCCGGTGAACTCCGTCGCCAACGACACGTCCACCGAATAGCCTTCCATCGATGCCATGGCCAAGCGGATGGCGGAAACATCGGGATGCGGACTCTGCTCGAGGATGAGCACTTTCCGCCGGTCATCGAGCACATCCACGAAGATGTCCTGCGCGTTATTCGCCAGCGTGGCCTCCCCTTCCACGGCGCGAAGCGAAACGGTGTAGCGCTGGATCCCGGCGACATCCGCCTTCACCATCAGCGGCACCTCGGTGATCATCGGATCGGTGGTGATAGCGAGGTCCTTCCCGGCCACCTCCTTGCCGTTGTGCATCACACTGACGTGCGTGGTCTTTCCGCGGAGATGATGTGCTTGCACCCGCACCAACAGCGGAAATTGGTTGCCGAGATAGGTGATCTTGTTATGCTCCACATCGTGAAGCACTAGGTCCGGACGTATGGTGGTATCGCCCAACATGATGGGGAACACCGGCACGCCCAAGCGCTCTGCGGCGAGGCGCGGGTCACGTCCCCGGTTGTAGATCCCGTCGCCATCGATGATCACCGCACCGAGGTCGGGTCCGGCGAATCGGTCGTAGGCTGCGCGGAACATTTGGTCAATATCGGTCTCGCCTTCGCCCTGCTTGAAGGAGAGTCCATCACTCACATCGCTTCCATAAGTAAATGATCGGACCTCGAAGCGATCACCGAGCTTATCGGAAAGGTCCTTCAACTCTTTTGCATACTGCGTTCGGAAGGCAACGGTATCACCTTTGGCCAGCAGCGAGGAAGAGCCATCATGTGCCAACACCACCACCGGTTTGCGCACTTCGCGCAGCAGAATGCGCACCATCGGCACCAGCAGGAAGAAGGCCACCAGCGCGATGACGACCGCGCGCAGTGTACCCAACGTCCATTGCAATCCGGCGCTCCAGCCGTTGCTTTCCCGCGTGCGGCGATAAAGCCACCAAGCGCCGAGCGCGCCAAGCAGCACGCACAGCGGCGCAAGCCAAAGGGAATACGTAGTGGTGAGTGTCACGGGGTGCGAAGATCGGGCTATTCGGAAAGCCACATCACTTTCTCCAACGGAAGTTCGCAACGATCATGGTTGAGCTACCGGCTTGCATTCCAATTGGGACTATCGCGTTCATCGGCGTCCATCAGCGGTTTTCACTTCGTGTGGTTTCATCCTTCAGCCTCTGGGGCTTCAAATGGACAGGCATGGACACCGATGGATATCCATCGGCTGGATCAGCGGTTTCTTCCTGCCGAGCCCATCGGCGTTCATCGGCGTGATCGGCGGTTTTTTTCAGAACCGGTGGTGATCGCACGCTAGGTCAGCATGCCACCGCAGACATTTAGCGTCTGCCCGGTGATGTAGGTGCTGAGGTCGCTGCCGAAAAACACACAGGCGTTGGCCACGTCCTGCGGAGTACCACCGCGCTTGAGCGGAATACCATCGCGCCAGCCCTGCACGGTCTTCGCGTCCAACTTCGCGGTCATCTCGGTCTCGATGAAACCGGGTGCGATGGCGTTGCTTCGGATGTTGCGGCTGCCCAGTTCGAGGGCCACGCTCTTGGTAAAACCGATCACGCCCGCCTTGCTTGCCGCGTAGTTGGCTTGGCCCGCGTTGCCCTTCACGCCCACCACGCTGCTCATGTTGATGATGCTGCCGCTGCGTTGCTTCAGCATGGTGCGCATCACCGCCTTGGTCATGTTGAAGACGCTCTTCAGGTTGGTGGCGATCACCGCGTCGAAGTCGGCCTCGCTCATGCGCATCAGCAGCTGGTCCTTGGTGATGCCCGCGTTGTTCACGAGGATATCAAGCTTGCCCCACGCCTCCACCACCGCGTCCACAGCGGCTTGTGCGGCGTTGAAGTCGACCGCGTCGCTCTGGATCGCGAGCACCTTGCGGCCGCCTTTTGCGAGTTCCGCAGCGAGTGCATTCGCCTTCTCCGGGCTGCTCACGTAGGTGAACGCCACATCCGCTCCTTCCTCGAGAAAGCGTTCCACGATTCCTCTTCCGATGCCGCGTGAACCGCCGGTCACGAGGGCCGTCTTTCCTTGAAGTATTGCCATGTGGCGAAAGTAGTTCAGGCCGGTGAAGTCCGTGGACTGGTGGGTCACTAAGCTATTCCCTCGGTGATGAATATACATTTGATACAAACCCCTCGGCTATGACAACGGACAATCCTCATGTGCATGTGCCGCCTCCCCTACTTTACGTGATCATCTTTCTCGCCAGTGTATTTCTGCATCATGTGATACCCCTGCATTTCGGTCCCGGTCGCGGTTCCTGGACCCCTGTCTTGGGCATTGTCCTGATCGGCCTTGCGCTCCTTTGCATGCTCCCGGCCTTGGTGAAATTTTCCCGTACAAAGAATACGCTCATCCCCAACCGGCCGGCCAGTTCCTTGCAGACGGGTGGGATCTATGCCATCAGCCGCAACCCCATGTATCTCGGGCTGTTGTTGGCCTATCTGGGGATCTGCCTCTTCGTCGGCAACTGGTGGACCCTACTGCTCACTCCCTTGCTGATCCTGATCGTGCAACGGGTCGTGATCATCAAAGAAGAGAGCTACTTGCAGCGCGCTTTCGGCGCAGAGTATGACGCCTATCGGGCGCGTGTGCGACGCTGGATCTGAGTTCGCGCGCCTAGACGTTCAGTTCAACCCAACACTTCCTTCACCTTAGCCCCGATAGTCGCCGGGCTGTCCACCGCGTGGATACCCGCTTTCGCGCATCACCGGACACTCGCTCGGCTTTTTTCGAATGACCAGGAGAGCGGACCCAACCATTGACCTGGTTTTTACGTGCTTCGGAGTGAACAGCTACTTTAGATGGCCACACACCCCATGCAACAATTCTCCTCTCTTTGCTTATCCCTCACCGCTGCCTTCGCACTGGCACGCAGTGTTATGAAAGCTGATCCACGCACAGGATCCGCGGAAAAGAACACCGCTGTCGCTACCTCGCGCCTTGCGGTAGAACCTTCGGGTTTTGAGGAGAACAAGGGACAGGTGCTCACCACCGCGGGCGATGCGGCTCCCTTCGTACGCTATCGCCTCAGCAAGGGCAACACCAGCATCTTCCTCTTGGGCAATGGCATCGCCTACCAGTTCAACCGCCTGCATTACCCTGTGGGTTACGCCGAACTGGAGAAGGACGTTCGGCCCGATCCGACCAAGCAGAAACAACTGGATTCGCTGCGCAAGGGGATCGATCTGGAAACCTACCGCATGGACGTGCTGCTGGAAGGCGCCAACGCGGATGCACGCATTACGACCGAGGGTCGGAGCGACGACCACACCCAGTATTACAACCACAATGCATTGGACGTCCACACCTACAGCCGCGTGACCTATCACGAGGTCTACCCCGGAATTGATTGGGTCGTTTACTCCACGGACAAGGGCATGGAATACGACTTCGTCCTGCGCCCCGGCGCGGACCCGTCCAAGATCCAATTACACTTCAAGGACCAGGAGGAACTGCATGTTGACGCCAACGGCCAACTGATCCAAGGCAATCGAATGGGAAGGATCACCGAGGAGCGGCCAGTGAGTTTCCAGAACGGCAAGACGGTGGACAGCCGCTTCGTGCTGGACGGTGACCGGTTAAGCTTCGCTCTTGGTGCCTACGACCATAGCCAGTCCCTCACCATTGACCCCGCCCTCATCTGGGCTACTTACTACGGGGAGTCGGGGGAGGATCAGGGCACTTCTTGCGCGGTGGGTGACAGCGCAAGCGTGTATTTAGCGGGATATACCACTTCCACCTATGCCATCGCCTCCGGGGGGCATCAGAACACCTTTGGAGGAGGGATCTATGATGCCTTCTTGGTGAAGTTCAGTGCAAGTGGTGTGCGGCAATGGGGAACCTACTATGGCGGGGTGAATAACGATTATGGCAACGCCTGCGCGGTGGATGGCAGCGGTAACGTGTATTTGGCCGGGACCACCAGTTCCACCACCGCCATCGCCTCCGGGGGACATCAGAACACAATAGGGGGCTACGACGACGCCTTCTTGGTGAAATTCAAATCCAACGGCCTACGCGAATGGGGGACTTACTACGGCGGGGCGGGATCCGACCAAGGTCAAGCCTGCGCAGTGGATGGCAGCGACAACGTGTATTTGGCGGGAACTACCTATTCCGGCGCTGCCATCGCCTTCGAGGGACATCAGAACAACTCTGCAGGTAACGGAGATGCCCTCTTGGTGAAGTTCAGCTCCAGCGGCGTGCGGCAATGGGGGACCTACTATGGGGGAGCTGGAGGCGACCTCGGGTATTCTTGCGCGGTGGATGACACCAACAACGTGTACTTGGCCGGAGCGACCAGTTCCACCACCGGCATCGCCTCCGGGGGACATCAGAACACGATAGGGGGCGGGGGAGCAAGCGATGCCTACCTGGTGAAGTTCAACGCCAGTGGCGTGCGGCAATGGGGGACCTACTATGGGGGGGCATTGGTCGACAACGGGTCATCCTGTGCAGTGGATGACAGCGGCAACGTCTATTTGGCGGGGGGGACCTATTCACCCACAGCCATCTCCTCCGATGGGCTCCAGAACACATATGGAGGATATGGGGATGCCTTCTTGGTGAAGTTCAACGGCAGCGGCGTGCGGCAATGGGGTACCTATTACGGTGGGGGTGGATTCGACCAAGGCCAAGCCTGCACAGTGGATGACAACAACAACGTCTATTTGGCGGGGAATGCCAGTTCCTTCAACGGCATTGCCTCCGGGGGGGGCCAGAACACCTGTGGAGGAGGTGGGGATGCCTTCTTGGTGAAGTTCAACGCCAGTGGCGTGCGGCAATGGGGGACCTATCACGGGGGGACAGGAGACGACGTCGGGTATTCTTGCGCGGTGGATGACAGCGACCATGTGTATATGGCGGGATCTACCGGTTCCGACACCGCCATCGCCTCCGGGGGATATCAGAATACCTATGGAGGAGATGGAGGATATGATGCCTTTCTGGCGAAATTCGAGGGAACAGCCCCGTTCGATGGCATTGCTTCCGTACAAGATCCCCAAGAGCCCCTCCCCCTCTGGCCTAACCCGAATACCGGCGATCGCTTTTTCCTGCAAAGCCCAAGCACCGGCCCTACGGAAATACAACTCTTCGACGCCCTTGGCCAACTGCAACGGACGTGGCACATGCAAACAACACCAGGCCAAGCACCCGTGGAAGTGGCGCTCGGCAGCGAGCTCGCCAAGGGCCTCTACATGGTGCGTGTCACCATGGAAGGGCGGTCCAGTGTGGCTCCGCTGGTGATCGAGTGAGGGGACCGGATCAATTAGGCACCTCCTCCACTTTTCTTTGAATCGAAGTCAGCTCCACAGTCGAAGCAATGCCGTTGTCGGGGCCAGATGAACAAGGGCAAACCGAAGAGGAGAATCCCCCAAGCCATGGCCCTGCGAGAGAAAGCAGGTCGCGATACTTCTTCAGAATTACAGTGTGGGCAGCGAGGAGCCACTGGGGTCAGTTCTTTCATCACAAGCCTATCAATAGACGGCTACAGCGAATGACCGTGCTGGGCGATCGTAATGAAAGATATCCCCCATCGACTTCAACAGTGAAAGTGCCAGAGAATATGCCGCGTTCGTCGTTAAGTCCTTGGAAGTTCATATGTGATCCATCCAACGTCCACTTGCCGGATTGAGCCGGCGTATTGAACCCCGGAACATCCACTTTCGTGGGCCAGAACCGCAAGGTCTCGGAACATCCGTCAACTACCAAAACCAAATACGGACCATTCGACCCAACCGTTGAATTGACCACAAGTGGTTTCCCATTGTGGATCACTTGATCCACGCACCATGGTTCCTTGGTCAGTTGATCCTCCAATGATGGACTAAAGATCCACCACATCAGAATAGCGATGATCGACACCGCAATTGCAGCTATCGAAAGGAGTCGGGCAATGAAGAGATCGATCTTTCCAAACAACGGAAGTTTTCTCGACCAAATATCCAGTTCACGCCACCAAGGAGGTTCTGCCTCGGTACTCTCTTTCAGATAACCCCACTCTTTTAACAGCGCTCGGCCCCGAGGAGCCTCTTCTGAAAGCGTCTGCAGCTTTATTCCCCCGACGCCGCCAAGGACCTTTGTGGTCAGCTCATCCAGTGTCCAGCATTGGATGCCTTCGCTTTCCAACCGTGCACGAACAACGATAAGCTCATCGCGCAAAGCGAACTCCGCGATCGTCGTAAAGTGTGACATGGTGAAGCAAGTATACCGCCCTTCACCCCTCAGGGGAATCCTCCGCTCACCCCAACACCTCCTTCACCTTGGCGCCGATCGTCGCCGGGCTGTCCACAACGTAGATCCCGCAATCGCGCATCACCTTCTTCTTGGCGGCAGCGCTTTCGTCGGCACCGCTTACGATGGCGCCGGCGTGGCCCATGGTGCGGCCTGCGGGTGCGGTCTCACCGGCGATGAAGCCCACAACAGGCTTCTTGCAGTTGGCCTTGATCCAGTGCGCTGCGCGGATCTCGAGGTCACCACCGATCTCGCCGATCATCACGATGGCCTCGGTGTCCTTATCGTTCGCAAAAAGTTGGATGGCCTCCAGCGTTGTGGTGCCAATGATGGGGTCGCCGCCGATGCCGATGGCCGTGCTGATGCCCAAGCCCGCCTTCACCACTTGGTCGGCGGCCTCGTAGGTCAGCGTGCCGGACTTCGACACGATGCCGATCTTGCCTTTCTTGAAGACGAAGCCGGGCATGATGCCCACTTTGCATTCGTCGGCCGTGATGACGCCGGGGCAGTTGGGCCCGATCAGCGTGCAGTCCTTGCCCTTGATGTATTCGCGTGCCGTCACCATGTCCTTCACGGGGATGCCCTCGGTAATGCAGACGATCACTTTTATGCCGGCCTCGGCCGCTTCCATGATGGCGTCCGCGGCGAATGGCGGCGGAACGAAGATGATGCTTACGTCAGCTCCAGTCTCCTTCACCGCTTGGCTCACGGTCTCGAACACCGGACGGTCCAAGTGCTTCTGCCCTCCCTTGCCCGGTGTGACACCACCGACGACGTTGGTGCCGTACTCGATCATCTGCGAAGCATGAAAGGTGCCTTCGCTACCGGTGAATCCTTGTACAATGACCTTGCTTCCCTTGTTGACGAGTACGCTCATGCGATGTGTCCCTTTAG
>JBEPUG010000146.1:0-8626 GCA_041691695.1 Flavobacteriales bacterium | reverse complement strand
GTGGTGAGGCTTGCCTCATTCTCCTTTTGGGAATTGCCTGCGCAGCATTAATGTTCTAATTGTATCAGGGCCGTTCAAAAATTGGATCAGCCGTCTTCGACCGGCACATCATTCCATACCAACTTGCCGCGCCATGAGCCCCTACCTCTTACTTGCCATCGTATTCGGCTACTTCCTCATCCTGATGGGGATCGCGTGGTACACCTCGCGCGGCGCGGGCGAGCACTCCTTCTACAGCGGGGATCGCAAGAGCCTGTGGTATGTGGTGGCGTTCGGCATGATCGGCACATCGCTTAGCGGCGTCACCTTCATCAGCGTGCCAGGCTATGTGGATGCCAAGGAGTGGACCTACTTCCAACTGGTGTTCGGCTTCGCGATCGGCTATTGGATCGTGGCGGGCGTGCTGTTGCCGCTCTATTACCGCACCCATGTCACCAGCATCTACGGCTATCTGCGCGATCGTTTCGGGCTGGACAGCTATCGCACAGGCGCATCCTTCTTCATCCTCAGCCGTCTCGCCGGAGCCACCATCCGGATCTTCGTGGTGCTGAACGTGATCCAACTCTTCGTGCTTGATGCGATGGGCGTGCCGTTCGAGCTGACGGCATTCATCGTGATGGTGATGATCGTTCTCTACACCTTGAAGGGTGGCGTGAAGACGATCGTGTGGACGGACACACTGCAAACGTTGTTCATGCTGGCCGCGTTGATCGGCACCATCTTCTACATCACCCACACCGCGGGCATGGCCGATTGGCTTCCTGCGTTGAAGGCGAACGGCAGCATGCGCATCCTCGACCTCGATTGGCGCAGCGATACCTTCTTCCTGAAGCAGATACTCGCGGGCATCTTCATCACCATCGCCATGACCGGCCTCGACCAAGAGATGATGCAGAAGAATCTCAGCGTCTCCACCGTGGAAGGCTCGAAGAAGAACATGCGTGTGTTCAGCGTGGTGTTGCTCGGCGCGAACCTGCTCTTCCTGCTGCTCGGCTCACTGCTCTTTCTCTACATGCATCGCCAAGGCATCACCGTTCCGGGGCATTCGGACGACGTCTTCCCCACCCTTGCACTGCAGAACTTTCCGCCGTGGCTGGGCCTGATCTTCATCATCGGCCTTATCAGCGCGCTCTTCCCCAGCGCGGATGGCGCCCTCACCGCGCTCACCGCCAGCACGTGCTTGGACCTCATCGGCATCCGCGACCGTGGCTGGGACGATGCCAAGCAGAAGCGGATCCGCCAACGCGTACACATGGGCATGGCCGCGCTCTTCCTGCTCTTTATCCTCTACTTCCATTGGCTAGCCACGCCTACGGTGATCAAGACGCTCTTCGACATCGCGGGCTTCACCTATGGACCATTGCTCGGCCTCTTCGCCTTCGGGATCTTCAGCAAGCGCAGCCCAAGAGAACGTTGGGTGCCGCTGGTCTGTATCGCTGCGCCGATCATCACCTACTTCCTGCGGATGTATTCGCAACAACTCTTCTTCGGCTACAAGATGGGCTTCGAAGTGCTGTTGGTGGTTGCCGGCATCACCATGTTGGGTTTGGCACTCCTTTCCAATGGCCGCCCGAAGCGCGGCAAGGTTTGATGCGGAGGGCAACGCCTGTGCTTCGTTGTGCGTCCTCACCGGAGTCGGCCGGTGGAAGCGCGATCGCCTATATTGGATGAAGATCCCTTGCTTGGAATGAAGAAGATCGGACTTGTACTTGGTGTTATTGTCGCGATCCTCATCGCCTGCGCGAAGGACCCGGAGGTGCCATCCACACCTTCACAGCCCAATACACCCTCTTCCCCCGTCATACTCAACCTCGACTCGGTGCCCTACACCACGCTTTCCCACTACAACTTCTTCGCCGGCAACATGGCCGACATGCTACCGGTTCAAGGCGTGTTGCCCTATGAGCCGATCACACCACTCTTCACCGACTACGCGCACAAGTATCGTTTCGTGTGGATGCCCGCTGGCGTGAAGGCCTCGTACGTCTCGGATGGCGAGGTCCTGGATTTCCCGGAAGGAGCCGTTCTGATCAAGACCTTCTATTACGACCATGTGCAACCGAATGACGCACATCGCCTGATCGAAACGCGACTGTTGATCAAGAAGAACGGCCAGTGGGAGTTCGCCGATTACGTATGGAACGAGGCACAGACGGAGGCGACCTTGGACCTTGCCGGTTCCTATTCCGCATTCACTTGGGTGGATGCCAATGGCCAGCCGCATGATGAGAACTACCGCATCCCGTCCTACGTGGAATGCCTCACCTGTCACAAGAACAGCGATATACCGATCCCCATCGGCCCAAAGCCACAGAACCTGAACTCGACCCTCACCTATCCGGAAGGGCCCATGAACCAGCTCGCGAAGTGGCAGTCCGAGGGCTATCTGCAGAGCGGATACCCTCAGAATATCGAGACCGTGGCAAAGTGGGACGACCCCAACGAGGATCTTACGCGACGTGTCCGCGCTTACTTGGACATGAATTGTTCCCATTGCCACGCGGAGAATCATCACTGTGGGTACCGGCCGATGCGCTTCGCGTGGAACCAAACCACGAACCTGACGAACATCGGGGTCTGCGTTCCCACCACGGATCCCATCGCACCGTCACAGGATTATGTGGTACATGCGGGCAATTCGGGGCGCTCGATGCTTTACTACCGCATCAGCTCGAACGATCCTTCGGTGCGCATGCCGCTGATGGGCCGCACCGTCCGTCACGAGGAGGCCATCCAGCTGATCGGGGACTGGATCAATTCATTGCCGGATACCTGCCAGTAGGCCTGTGCGGTTCACGAGTGCTCTACCGCCACGAGCTACATTCTATCGCATGAGCCGAGGATTCGTACGGGAAGATGATCAAGAGGAGCCGATCTTCATTCCTCCCCGCGCGACATTACCTCCGGGCATGGAGAATCATGTGACGCCGCGCGGCCTGCAACTTCTTCAGGGAGAACGCGAACGACTGGAGGCCGGGCGTACGAACGTACAAAGCAGCGACGTGGTCGCTCGTCGCCGCGAATTGGCGGAGCTCAAAGGAAAGCTGGACCTCCTCAATGAACGCATCGCAAGCGCTCGCGTGGTGCCTGCTTTCGATAAGCCACTGAAGACCGTGCGTTTCGGGGCCACAGTCACATTCCGCATCGTCAAGGGGCCGCAGGAAGGAACGGAGCGCACCTTCATGCTTGTGGGAGTGGACGAGGCCTCGGTGGCAGAAGGTAAGATCTCTTTCATCGCGCCCATCGCACAGGCGCTTTTGGGCAAGCGCGTCGGCGGCGTTGCGAAGTTCCGACTCGGTCCCTCCGTGCAGGCATTGAAGGTGTTGGCGATCGCTTGATCTTGGTCTTCACTCCGCGGTTCCGACCTGCGCAACCCGCAGATCGCTTCCCGGCCAAACGTCCGGTGAACATGATCCAACAGCATTTCGACACGCATTTTTTAGTCACCTCTAATCTTATTTCGAGCCGCTTCATACCTTCGCCACCTCAACAGGCATGCTCACCCGCAGCGAAGAAGACCACATCAAGGCCGTGCATGCATTGCTCGGTTCAGATGATAGCGCCTCCACCAAGGACATCGCCGAACGCCTCGGCACCAAGGCCAGCAGCGTCACCGTGATGCTGAAGAAACTCGCTGAGAAGGGCGTGCTGAAACATGAGCCCTACTATGGTGTGAAACTGACCGCCAAGGGAAAGGCGGCAGCATTGAAGCTGGTGCGGAAGCATCGCCTCTGGGAGACCTTCCTCGTGGAACGGCTTGGCTTCGGCTGGGATGAAGTACACGAAGTGGCAGAACAACTGGAGCACATCCGCAGCGAAAAGCTCACGGAAAGCCTCGCCGAATACCTCGGTGATCCGGCGTTCGATCCGCATGGCGATCCTATCCCTGACCGCAACGGGCGCATGACCGAGCGTGACACAAAGCCCCTCACGGAATGCTCAGCGGCCACGGCTGTCCGTATCGCCGCAGTGAAGGATGGCAGCGATGCTTTGCTACACCTGCTCGACCAGAAAGGCGTGGGCATAGGAAAGGTCTACACCGTGCTGGCCCGGCTGGCCTTCGATTCAAGCGTGGAACTCACTGACGCGAGCGGTGCACATCTCTCGGTCTCAGCACAGGTGGCAGCGCATCTCTGGGTGGAACCGGCGAAACCCAGCAAACGGAAGAGCGCATGACACATCCGCGAGCATATACCGTGAAATATTATCGAATGCATGCGCTCGGCTTTTTGCCGAGTGCATTCCTGCATAAGGCCTCGGGCCTGTCTCCGGATGGCATCCGTGCGGGATCGGACGGGCCGGAGGTCCTAGCACATCGCCCACTCGGCAAAAAGCCGAGCGGCAGCTTACAGTGCAAACGCAAGAGCGCATGATCGGCGACCGGCGCTCCCTCGGCGACTCGCATTCCAGCGTGGCCATTCCCACGGCGAAAGGCTGGCGAAGGATCCTTGCATTTCTCGGCCCCGCCTACCTGGTCAGCGTGGGTTACATGGACCCCGGCAACTGGGCCACGGATATCGCCGGCGGTTCGGCATTCGGCTACCAGTTGATCTGGGTTTTGCTGATGAGCAACCTCATGGCGTTGCTGCTGCAAAGTCTCAGTGCTCGGCTCGGCATCGTGCGCGGCCTCGACCTCGCGCAGGCGAGTAGGCACACCTATCCATCCATCGTCAACATTCCACTCTATGTCCTCGCTGAGATCGCCATCGCCGCCTGCGATCTCGCGGAGGTGATCGGCATGGCCATCGGCCTCAACCTGCTCATCGGCCTGCCCGTGATCTGGGGCGTGCTGATCTCCGGCCTCGACACGCTGCTGATCCTCTTCCTGATGAACAAGGGCATGCGGCTGCTGGAGATCTTCATCGTCTCCCTCGTCACCCTCATCGGCCTCTCTTTTCTCGCCGAGATGTTCATCGTTAGCCCGGACCTGGGTGATGTCATCAAGGGCTTCGTGCCCGTGGCGCTATCGGATAAGGCGCTCTACATCGCCATCGGCATCATCGGCGCCACCGTGATGCCGCACAACCTCTACCTCCACAGTTCGCTGGTGCAGACGCGCCGTTTCCAGCGCTCCCACAAAGGCATGCGCGAGGCCATCCGCTTCAACTTCTTCGACACCACCATCGCGCTCAACCTCGCCTTCTTCGTCAACGCCGCCATCCTCATCCTTGCCGCAGCCGCCTTCCATGTGAACGGCCGCTTTGATGTGGCGGAGATCGACCAGGCCCACCAGATCCTCGGTGAACTCTTTGGCAAGTTGGCACCTGCCCTCTTCGCCATCGCGCTCATTGGCGCGGGGCAGAGCAGCACCATCACCGGCACGCTGGCCGGGCAGATCGTGATGGAAGGCTATCTCGACATCCGCATCCGGCCCTGGCTGCGCCGGCTCATCACGCGGATGCTGGCCATCGTGCCCGCCGTGATCAGCATCGTCGTCTTCGGTCAGGAATCCTTAGGGCGTTTGCTCGTCCTCAGCCAAGTGGTGCTCAGCCTGCAACTCGGTTTCGCCGTGATCCCGCTCATCCACTTCACCTCGGACCGGAAGACCATGGGCGCCTTCACCATCAAGTGGTGGACGAAGCTGCTCTCTTGGGGAACCGCGATCATCATCGTGGTATTGAATGCGCAGCTCGTATTGCAAGAGGTGATGGGTTGGCTCGAAGGTGACGGCCCGCACGTGTACTGGGTGGAGTTCCTGGTGATCCCGATCATCATCCTCTTCGCGCTACTGCTGCTCTACATCACCGTGAAGCCGTTCTTTGCCAGGCTGAAGCCCGTCAAGCGACATATCGACAGCACCATTCCCGAACTGAAGGTGCAGGAGCAGCGCCCACCGCAGCGCATCGCCATCACCGTGGAGTTCAAGCCGATGGATGAGCGCGTGCTGAACTTCGCCATCGCCCAAGGCGGAAAGGTGGCCGAATACATCCTGATCCACATCACCGAAAGCGCCGCCGCACGCTACCTCGGCGCTCTCACCGACGATCGCGAGGCCGTGGACGATGCCGCGAACTTGGAGATGTACGCGGAGAAGCTCCGCGAGGCTGGCTACACCGCACAAGCGGTGGTGGGCCAAGGCAGTCCTGTGGCAGCTATCGCCAAGCTGGTGAACACGAGTGAGGCCGACCTGCTGGTGATGGGTTCGCACGGCCACCGCGGGGTGAAGGACCTGATATTCGGAGCTACCGTGGATGCAGTAAGGCACCGGGTGAAGGTGCCTGTGCTGGTGGTGAAGTAGAATCTTCTACTCCAACTTGAACTTGCACTACAACCTACTGGTTCAAGGACATCCTTCCCGCCAAACGCCGCACAAGGCCCAACGCAAAACACCGAAGCACCGCATAGGTCAACGCACCACGAAGAACAAGCTGAGCCCCATGCGTGTTACAGACCAACGCACATGCACGGGTCTTAGCAGCGGCCGATAGACTGACAATTTCTCGGCAAGAGCATCAGGGATCCTCCATGGAAAGCGAACAAAATGCAGACGTGCTGATCATTGGCGGAGGACTGGCCGGTCTGGTCAGTGCGATCCACCTGCTGCACGCAGGTCACTCGGTCATGCTGATCGAGCAGCATGCATATCCTAGGCATAAGGTCTGTGGTGAATACATCTCCAATGAAGTTCTGCCATACCTGAGGTCATTGGGGCTGGATCCATTTTCACTCGGGGCCACGTCGATCGATAAGCTTCAATTGACGACTATCAAAAACAACCTGATCGAAGCTGATCTTCCCCTAGGAGGATTTGGAATATCCCGGTACACCTTGGATCATGCATTGTACAAACTAGCATGTGACCAAGGGCTTGAATTCATCGAGGATAAGGTCACGGCTGTCAATTTCAAATCAGACAGGTTTTCGGTAACTACTCGAACGGGAAAAATCTTTAAGGCCCCCATCGTCATCGGTGCTTTTGGTAAGCGGTCTGTATTGGACAAGATGATGGACAGGGAGTTCGTCAAGCACGACGCTCCATACCTGGCGGTCAAAGCGCATTATGAAGGAGATTTCCCGGATCATCTGGTAGCGCTGCACAACTTCAAAGGTGGTTACTGTGGGGTGTCCAAGGTCGAGAATGATAGGATCAATCTGTGCTACATCACAGACTATCAGGCGTTCAAGAAATTCAAGAATATAGATGAGTTCCAAGCAGAGGTGCTCTGCAAGAACAGCCACCTTAAGGAGATACTGAAGCATGCGAGGATGACCTTCTCATCCCCGTTGACCATTAGCCAGATCTCCTTCGCCAAAAAGAAAAGCATCGAGCAACACATGCTCATGTGCGGGGACAGTGCAGGGATGATCCATCCGCTCTGTGGCAATGGAATGAGCATGGCCATCCACAGTGCTCAGATAGCAAGTGAAGTGATCATCGACTATTTCAGATCAAGCGAGCGGGATCGGGCATCGCTTGAAAAGAATTATAGCTCCCGTTGGAATGTAGCATTCCGATCACGGCTAAGGACCGGGCGAATGCTCGCTACCTTGTTCCGCTCCGATCGAATGTCAGCTATTATGCTGAGTGGATTAAAAGCGGTCCCGGCTCTCTTACCCCAGATCATCAAGCGGACCCATGGTGAGGCGCTCCAAGCATATTCAATATGATCGTCGATACGCGCTCCCGTAGTGATCGAACAGAGATGATGGATGACCTGGGGATGACCGGTGATCTGCTGGGTGACACGCTCGACAGGCTCGCTATCATCAATAGGCAATTGGGTGGAGATCGGGTCACTACATCCGGGGTCAAAGCTCTTCTCAAGGACATTCCCGTATCCCGAGAGATCACCTTCATAGACCTTGGCTGGGCGATGGAGCTATGCTCAGGATACTGGCCGATGTGGGCAGGAAAGCGGGAAGGTCATTTAAATTCATCGGCTTCGATGCCAACGAATACACGATCGCCCACGCGCGATCCTGCTCGAAGGACTACCCTGAGATCAGCTTTCAACAGATGGATGTATTTTCAAGCAAGATGTGCGGTCTGAGCTATGACATTGCGTTAGCGACCTTGTTCATGCACCACTTCAAGAAGGAGCAGATCGAAGAAATGCTACGGATCATTGCATCAAAAGCCAGGATTGGCATGGTCATCAATGACCTGCAGAGAAGTAGAGCGGCCTACTACCTGTTCAAGATATATGGTTCTTTCATTCGGAACCACATGATCACACATGACGGTGAGATCTCCATCTTAAGGGCATTCAAGCGGGTGGATCTAGAACACATGTCCACTAAGCTCGGCCTGAACAGCGAGATCCGCTTTAAATGGGCCTTTCGTTACCAATGGGTCATCAGAACAACATGAGTGTAAGGATCACGTCCGTTGCTAAACAGCTTCCACAGTACAGTCGTACCACGGCTGAGATCATTCCCTATGTAAAGGCATGGATGTCCGGACAGGACGAACGATTTCAACGGAAGGTGCTCAAGATCTTCGAAAATGCGGGAGTGGATATCCGATATTCCATCATGGACGCACATGAGGTGTTCACGGCCAATTCCTTCGAAGAGCGGAACGACATCTATGCGCGTGAAGCTGTCAACATAGCTGAGCATGCCTTGACCAAGGCGCTGGATAAAGCGCAACTCGATCCACGCGATATCGACTACATCATCACCT
>JBEPUG010000145.1:0-8638 GCA_041691695.1 Flavobacteriales bacterium | reverse complement strand
CGCCGGACTGGAATGCGGCATCCTCGGCACCAACTATCCGAAGATGGAGATGATCTCCTTCGGCCCAACCATCAAGGGCGCACACTCGCCCGATGAACGCGTGCAGATCAGCTCGGTGCAGAAATTCCGGGGCTACTTGCTGGAGACGTTGGATCGGATCTGAGAGTCATCGTTGGCCTTTTGGCCGGGGCGACCTATTGCTTTACCAATTTCCGAAATGCCACCTTCTTTCCATCTTGCAAACGCACGAAGTACACGCCGGGGGCAAGATCCGCGACGTTCATCGAGAACGTATCAGTATTGCCCATCTTTTCGGTCAGGAGCATTTGGCCCATAGCGTCCAGTACGCACAGTTCCATCTTTCCTGACCCCGAGTTCGGGAAGTGGATCAGCGCGCGGTCGTTGGCAGGATCAGGAGAGATCTCCATAGTAAAACTGTTCGCTTGGCCAATGGCAATGCCCGTTGAAATGTCCATATCCCCTGCGTTGATGCCAACGTTCGCCAGCCTTTCATAGCCATATGCTAAAACGATCACGCTATCGACCGCACTATCCACCGCAAGTTGCACCCATCCATAGTGCAGTTCATTATCCCCGGCCGTAAAGCGGAACCCGAGGTAGCCGTTGGCTCCGAACCAATCGCCATACGTCCTTTCGCCCCAAGTCTGGCTGTTGATGTGGCGGGCCAATACAATGTCTTCCGGATTAGGGGCGTCATAGAAATTTGTGGCGTCCGGGGAGATCGGAGCCCCGATCGAAAGCACGGACGCGTAGACCAATGGTCCAAGAGGATGAACGCCCAGAACGGCCCCATTGGGCACCTTTACTGACGCGTTCGTGGACGTACCGAAGTACGGGTAGCTGGGGAATGCGAATCCGGAATGCTTGAGCTTCAGATCGACCACACCATCATCGTCAAGATCGATGTTCAACTGGCTGTGGTCCAAAACCACGTCCGGGTCCAGGTCCGTGTAGACCACTTGTGCGTCGGCCTTGGGGGCAATGGCGAGTAATGTTGTGGCCATGCTAGAGTAGCCAAGCCATTGGCTCAGAGCCCGCTTTGAGGCGTTGAATGGATGCATTTTGGAGTTTATCTTATCAAACTTAAGACTAACCATGTTATGCCGCATTCAACTAGATCTGGCTTCGCCGTTGCTATTCAGCAGTGATCACGAGGTCTATCTCACCGAACTTCCAAGTACCTTCAGGAGTTACTTCATAAATCAGCCCCCATGAAACGAGGACTTGCCATCATTCTGATCCTGATCGGATGCGCCGTGGTCATTTATGGACTCAACGAAAAGGACAAGGGCCAAGCGTCCATAGACCTTGGCAAAACGGAGATCAACATCGGCAAAAAGGACAGCACCTTCTCCCCCTACTTCATTGTTGGCGGCCTGGCCGCGATCGCCGGCATCGCACTACTGGTGGGTAGCAGAAAGCAATGATGTGAGATCCGCGGAATATGGCTCTCGCAGGACTATTCCCTATAGTCCCAAAGACTGGATCTCCTACAGGTTATTCCCGTCCCCTTGATCGTTCTGCACTCCGTGATCGCCGAAAGCGTGACGAGATCTTGAACGTATCGTTGCGATCGTTCATGTATTTGATCGGTCCTCAAAGGGGACCGGGGAACATGGCCTTGGTCTTCATGGCCAGCAAGACCTTTTGCAGCGTGCCGGGTTCCATGGGTTTACCCACATGGCGGTCGAAACCCGAGTTGGCAGCGCGTATCATGTCCTCCGCTTCGTTCCTGCCCGTCACCGCCACAATGAATGAGTTCATCCCCCATTCGCTCCGGCGTATGTCCTTACAGACGTCGTAACCCGATTGGTCCGGGAGCCCGATGTCGAGGAAGATCACGTCAGGTCGGAAGTCCGCGCCCTTCGACAACGCCTCGTGGGCTTGATAGGCAACCTGTACGTTATAGCCCAGATGGCGCAGCAACAAGGCCAGACCCATTGCCACATCCGGCTGGTCGTCAACCACTAAAGCACGCATAGGTGGCCCTGCGGGTTCGCTCCTGTTTGCAATGTGCTCCATCATGGTTTCCGGCTTCTGTTACAAGACGTTACCAAGGAGCATGCCGGAGCGGTTTTGGTCCTGGTTCGAGCATTATGTGCGTGCTGGCGGGGAATTCCTCTTGATAAAAGGAGCAGCCTCTGGGTGCACAGTGTGAAAGCATCGCCCCGGCTTGGGTCGCCGCGTTCACGTTTGGCACTTTATCCACCCGAGAGGCGAGGTCAGAGGCATATGGTACACCTCAACATCCTCAAGGGATGCCCGCGACCCTTCCTTCAAGCAGCTTCACAAGCATGTTCCGTTCCACCGGCTTCACCAAGTGACCATCGAATCCGGCATCCTTGCTTTTGCGCCGGTCCTCCTCTTGGCCCAGGCCTGTAAGTGCGACCACGTAGGCTGCTTTCCCCCATCGCGTGCCCTTCATGCGCTGGCAGGCCGCGTAGCCGTCCATCACCGGCATGTTCAGGTCCATCAGCACCAGGTCCGGTTCCATGCGTGCGCCCATTTCAAGGGCTTGCGTTCCATTGTGGGCCACCTGCACTTCATGGCCCATGCGGCCCATCAGCATGGCGATCATGGTGGCCGCATCTTCGTTGTCGTCCACAACGAGGATGCGCTGCTTGCTGGATGCGGTGGAACCGCTCTTTGCCGGCTCCGCGATCGCCTGTTCGTGTTGAACGGCAAGTGGGATGCGCACCGTGAAACTGCTGCCCTTGCCGGGTCCGTCGCTGCGCACCTCCACGCTGCCACCATGGTCCTCCACCAAGTGGTTCACGATGTTCAATCCGATGCCAAGACCTCCTTGCGCGCGAGCGTTGCCCCGGTCCACTTGGGAGAACATCTCGAACACTTTTTCCAATTGCTCCTTGGCGATGCCGATCCCGTTGTCTTCCACCGTTACAAGCGCATCGCCATCCGAACTGCCCGCACGCACGGTGATCACGCCTCCGTGATCAGTGTACTTCGCGGCATTGTTCAACAGGTTGCTGAACACTTGCGTGAGGCGCAGGCCGTCGCCTTCCACCAGAAGTGGCTGGTCGCTGATGTCGCGCACCACGGTGTGCCCCATGCGCACCATCAAGGACCGGCTGTTCTCCAAGGCCTGTTCCACAAGCAGGCGCAGATCCACTTGTTCCAAACGCAGGTCGACCACCCCGCGTGTGATCCGGCTCAGGTCCATCAGCTCATCGATCAGGCGCACCATCTGGTCCACCTGGCGCGTCATCATGCTATGCGTTTGATCCCAAGTCCCGCGGTCGTCAGTTACCATGGGGAGCAGCTCCAACCCGTTGCGCAAGGGGGCCAGCGGATTGCGGAGTTCGTGGGCCAAGGTGGCCAGGAACTCGCTCTTGCGGCGATCCGCTTCTGCAAGGGCCTTTGCCGTCTGCTCCAGTGCCAGATCCGTCTGCTTGCGTTCGGTGATGTCCGCTACGGTGCCAGCGAAGCCGATCAGTATGGGAGTTGGTCCACTGTCCTGGAAGATCAAGCGTCCTTTGGAGAGCACCCAGCGTATGGATCCATCCGTAAGCGTCACCCGGTATTCAGTCTCGATCGAAGTATCGATGCCACGTCGCATCGCCTCCTCCACCTCACGGGCCACGCGCTCCCTATCATCGGGATGCACCGTATCCATCCCATGCGCGAGGGTGATCTTCGCCGAAGTGAAGCCGAAGATGGCCTGATAGCGTTCGTCCACGTTGAACTCACCTCTTTCCACATCCAAGTTCCACGTCCCTAATTCGGCGGCATCCAGTGCGAATCGGAGCCGTGCATCGATCTCGCGCACCGATGCTTCGGCGCGCAGACCTTGCAAACGTGCCCAGACGCGTGCGGTGAGCTCACGCATCAGTTCCACTTCATCGGGCCTCCAAGGATATGGCTCGGAATGATAGGCGCAGTACATGAAGCGCCAGATCCCCTGTTCAAGCAAAGGCACCGTGATCAATGCCCCAACGTTGAACGATGCGAAATGGGAGCCGATCGCAAGGGGGTCAGTGTCCGTGTCGTTCACCACGAAAGTTTCACCCGCTTGGCCTGCTGTCCGGAATTCCGGAGTGAAGAAATCCTCCATGCGATGTACCCCCACGAAGCTCAGCCCTTCTTCCCGATGCCAGTCATGCGTAACTTCAGCTTGGTCCCCATCGTCCTGGATCACCACGAACGCGCATGCCGAGAGGCCGAGGTAGGTGCCGATCTTCTCACCCACCAAGCTCATCATCTCGTCGATGTTCGATAGGAGCAGGAGGTCCTTGCTGATGGCTGCCAGGAACGCCAGGTTCAGCTCGGTCAGTTTGCGCTCGGTCACATCACGCGAAACGGCGAGAAGCGTCGTGGGTATGCCGTTCGCATCCAGGATGGGTGTGACCCGCACATCCCACCACTTGGCTTCGCCGCGCATGTTGGCAAAGAAGCCGATGAAGTTCCCCTCGCCGCCTTCTGCCGCCGTCTTCACCGCCAAAGCAGCCGCCGCGCGATCATGTTCACCGACGTAGAACTCGATCCACGGGGTGTTCAGGTAGGGCGTGATGTCCGGGATGCACAGGATCTTCTGCCCATGCTCCGTCATGGAGAGCAAGTTGCCCTCGATGTCGAGCACCTTGATGCAATCCGAGCTGCTTTCGGTGATGCTGCGGTTGAATCCCTCGCTTGCGCGCAGTTCATTCTCCAGCCGCTTGCTTTCGCTGATATCATAGAAGTAGCCCACCACGCCGAATTGCCCGTCCGGAAGGATGATGCGCTCGATCCTCCAGTCGTAGGATTCGACCTCGGGTTTATCAAGGCGCTGCTCCGTTGTATTCTTTTGCGCGTATGGCTCTCCGGTTGCCAGCGTGTGGCGGAAGTGCACGAGCTCCTCGCTGGCGAGGGGTTCCGGCCAGATGATACGCAGCACCTCTCCGAAGTCGCGATCGATGAGCGGCCTTACGTTACTGAATACTTTGGCCGCGGCAGCACTGATCTGCCGAAGACGGAACTGCGCATCGATCACTAACACGCCGAATGGCGCGCCCTCGATCAGGTTGGAGAAGGTGTCGTGGTTCTGTTGCAACAACTTCTCGGCCCGCGCGCGCTCGGCTATCTCCTTCAGCAGTTTCACATTCAACCGATCGGCTTCATCGGTGAGCTCATGCTGCTGCACGGAACTGATCAGCAGCGCTGCGTTCATGTCCTTGGTCTGCTGATCGACCTTGCTGGTCTCTGTCACTTGGATCATCAGCCCCACATGCAACCCGTCCTTGGCTTGTACTGGCCAGCATGTGTAGGACGAGTAGATCGGCCCGTGGGTGCTTTTTGCGGTTTCCATGTGCGTTGCCGCTTCGCCGGAAGCCAGCACACGTTCCAGGAGCGCTTGGGTGGCGTGGCTTTCAGGGAAGAGTTTGGAGAGGGGCTTGCCGAGCACTTCCTTCTGGGTCTTTTCCAGCAACACGCAGAATGCGGGGTTGATGGCCTGCACCAAGTGCCCTGCGCCTTCCACCTCCGCCATGGGCCAAGGCGAGAATTCCATCACAGCATAGTAGACCATCTGCTCCAGTGCACGCTTTGCCTCCCGGCCGGCTGCCGTGGTAGGCGCAATGCGCTTGGCAGCGCTCATGGCGAACAGCGTGCAGGGTCAAGGTTGACCGGTGGTGTTGACCACAGCGTGGTCCAGGCGCTCACGATCCTCATGACCTATCCGTTGTAAAAGCTCCACCCGACCGCACGGGCACTCCGGTAAGTAGTCCGTTGTCGCTGGTAGTGTTCAGCTCGAGCCCCTTGGTGGTGATGTCATACTGGCGGATCTCCTTGCTATGGTCGCCTCCGCGCATTTTGGTGATGTTGAGGATCTTGCGCAATTCCCCATCGATCTCTGCATACCGGAGCCGGATGATATCGTCCGTGAGGAAGGAGACCGAGTAGTTCGTCGTTGGCGACCGGGTAAAGGATTCCTCCATCATGAGGGTGCTGAGGATGGTGACCCCGATGCCCGTGAGCGAAATGAACATGCGATACAGCGATTCCTCGAATTCCTCTCGGAAATCGGGTGCGAGCGCCCGTTCGAAGCCTTGCAGCGAATCGATCACCAACCGTTTTGCCCCTACCCGTTGCACGGCCTGCATGATATCGTACAAGGCCTCGTCCACGGTAAGGTCCAAGGGGCGCAGGTAGAGTATCTCCAGCTTGTTGTTCTCTTGCGGGGTATTGAAGTCGAAGCCGAAGGTGGCGGCGCGGGCCGCATACTCCGCAGGGCGCTCCTCGAAGACCGCCACCACCGCCGCCTCGCCCTGCCGGAGCCCTTCCGCGATGAAGTGTGTGCTGAGGATCGACTTGCCCGTGCCGGTGGCTCCGGATATCATGATGCTGTCCCCTTCGGGTGCGCCGCCGTGCATCATCGCATCCAGTTCGGGGATGCCCATGGAGAGCTGCTGGCCCGTGCGCTTCTGGTTCCGCTCCGGGTTCCCGCCGAGCATCCTCGGAAAAACGTGGAGACCGTTGTTCGTGATGCGGAAGATGTGCATGCCCGGCAAGGTCGCCTGCCCACGGCATTTCAACACTTGCAGCTTGCGCACCATGCTGTTGCGGTTCACGCTCTGGTGCAGGGTGATGATCCCATCGGCCACGGTGAACACCGCATCACCGCTCAGTTCCGCCTCGGAGTATTCGCCGAGCAGGAAGGTGGTGGCCTGCCAAGTGGTAAGGTGCATGGCCAAGCGTTGCACCATGCTCTGCAGATCCATTTCGCCGTTGCCACCTTTGAATTTACGCGCCAAGCTGCGGAAGGAATCCACCACCACGATGGCCGGGTTCAACGCTTCCACTTCGGTGATGATCGCATTCAGCACCACGTTCCAATCCCCCTTCAACACTTGCTCGCTGAGGTTGATGAAACGGATGGCCGTTCCCATCTTGGCCTCGTCGTAGAAATCATATTGCTGCTGGTAGCGCAGCATCTTCAGGGCGGGCTCGCCGAGTATGGTGAAGTAGAGGGCGGGCCGTTCCACCGTGGCATTGGCGAAGGCGATCTGGTGCGCCAAGGTGGTCTTGCCGCAACCGGGAGTGCCCGCGATGATGTTGAAGGAGAATTCCGGCAGGCCGCCGCCCAGGACCCGGTCCAGCCCCGGCACACCTGTGGGTAATTGGTTGATGGCGACTATGCTGCGGTTGGTCATCCTTCGGAGGTGTTGCCAGCCGTTGCTGGAGGTATGGATATGTCAGGCCATGCTTCCTTCACCAATTGCAGGGTGAGCGCTTCGCCGATGAAAATGAGGAGCAGACCGAGCAACTGTGAAACAAGGCTGACCGCTCCTTGTTCGGCGGTACCGGGGTCGGCTTGAGCTTTATCGATCCCGGTCAATGATCCGTTGGGCTCTACCGTCACCTCCGCCAACCCGGGCGCCTCGTTCCTCGCGAGTGCCAGTGCACGGGCAAGCAGCGATCGGTAACCGGCCGGGCCCGCCAATTTGGTAAGCAGCACGCCCAATTTCGCACACACCAGCGCGGCGGCTGGCAACTCTTCGCCATCGTTGCCGACCTCTTCGGCCAGCAGCAGCACGGATAGTTCGCGCATGCGTGGGTGGGTGGATCGGGGTGGCACTGGTAGATCTGATAAGGAACGTAACGGGTGAAGGTAGTCTGTATCGTGAGGTACTGTGAGAGGTTGGGAAGTATTGGGGGCTGAATGCACTAAACCTTGTCGCTCATTGATGGCCGAAATGAACAACGTACACGGATGGGGCTCATGGGAGCTGTTAGCATTGACCCGATGGCTGCATATGTACCATTTCCAAGGGGAAGCAGGTTGCCCTTCGTGACTTCGGTCCGGCAAGTGAACGACCTTACGGAACGGCCAAGCACTCTACCGAATGAGGTTCTTATTCCCCTCTTCTTCCCCCGATCATCCCACGCTCCTTCAATTCCGGCGCTCTTCTTGCTTCCAGTTGCGTTGGCACGCTTGTGGGTGACTTCTAAAGGAAGTTCGCCGATCCCACATGTGCTCCCATCCTATCTCAGAGCACCTTCGTCGACTGCGGATCGAACCACCATCGCGGTTTACACCTACACAGCTCCTGAGCGAGACCTACGATAGCCATGCCCCGGCTATTTATGGGGTCCTGCTCAAAGTGATGCGATGCGAACAGTGCGCTACCGATGTGCTGACCTATACTATCCTGAAGGTTTGTGTTGAAGGCGGACCCAAACCCCTATTCCAGCAGACGCTGCACGCGGCATTCGCATGCGCCGGTTCGGCACCCGGCGTAACGGGCGAAGAGGTGAAGGCGAACATCCGGCTGTGGTATTTGGAGGCGCAAGCACTGCATGGCGCACGCCCCAAGTCGGCCTTCAAAGTGGTTTAAGTGCCTGGACAGTTGAGTGCTCATTCGCATCGGGAAGGCTGATCTCAGACCGCATCAAAAGCTTCCAAGGCCTTGGGAAGCACCTCCAGCAAACCTTGCCCAGCAGCAGGTAATGCAGCCATGATCGTGCTTATCACCTCACTCCGATCAGCACCGGCCTTCTTGGCGGCTTGGGCATGGTGAGCAGCACCGCGAAATGTGTTTTGACTTCAACCTGAAGCGGGTGGAGTAACCTTGCCGCCGTTCCCGATGAAGAACCTGGACCTCGCCCGACGCTTGCACAGGCT
>JBEPUG010000144.1:0-8650 GCA_041691695.1 Flavobacteriales bacterium | reverse complement strand
TTACCGAACTGGATGGTGCGCCTGCTGGCGCTGAGCAAGGTGAAGGGATCAGCGGAGGCTGAACCCGCGCAAGGCCGCCAAGAGCAACGGCGCCAAGACGAAGATGCCAAGCGACCAGAGGCACAGACCCGCCCAAGCGCAAAGGCCCATCAGTACGAGGAGCCACAACGGATACGTGAGGAAGAGGAGGCCGAACAGCACTGAATCGAAGAAGACCGAACCCTTTGTGCGCTTTGCGGTGAACCGTCGCAAGGCGAAGTACCACGGGGCATGCAGGATCCACCCCACCAGTGCCGGCACAAGGAGCAGCACCTTCACCACGATGCGCGATCGATCTTCTGGCCGGATTGAATCATCGACCCGCTCACTGGTAGCAATGAGCCGCTTCCTCAATTCAAGGTTGAAGTCCTTGAGAAAAGCGGCTTCCGGCGCAGTAGCTGAACCTTCGGCATGCATCGGCACACCTGTCGCGAGCGCCACGTCCATGAAGGGCCGGTGGAACGTGTCATAGCGCAACCATACCGGAAGTACCTGCACGGCAAGATCGGTGTTCTGCCAAGCGCGATAGGCGATACGCGCAGTGCCCTTCCCCAAAGGCCGCAAACCGGGCGCGTTCACCGAAAGACCTTCCGCGAAGACCAGCACGGAGCCGCCCTGCTCGAGTTGCGCATGGGCCAGGTCGAAGCTTTCGGCGGTCCGCTTCAGTTCGGCGCGGCCTTCGCTCATCCTGTAGATAGGTATCATGAACAGCGAACGAAGGATGCGAGCAGCGCGCGGATCGCGGAAAGCATCACCGCGAGCGAGGAAGCGCATACGGTAGGGGAGATGCGTGGCGATCACCAACGCATCGAAGAACGAGTTGGGATGATCGCTCGCCAACAAGACCAGCGTGTCCGCAGGTGGCGCGGTGTCGCGATCCACACGGATGCGTCCACAATACAAGTGCAACGCAGCCCGGACGGAGGCCCTTAATGCACGGTACATACCCACGTGTTCAGCTTTTCCATCCGTCGCCAAAGATGGTCAGTAGGCAGTGGCTCGGGGCAGTCTTGAGTCCTTTAGTCGTGGGTCCTGAGTCTGATCGTCGCCGATCACCTTTCACCGAATACCAGCTACCTATCACAAGCCACCGATCACCAACTCTCACCGGAAGTTGTCGATGTCCATCGTCCAGTCATAGTCGCTGAACAGGACCTTCGGCTTTGCATCCTCGGGAATGAGGTTGGTCTTTTTTAGGATCTTCACCATGCCGCACTTCCCTCCAAAATCCGCGCGGAACCAGCCCATGAAGGCGGGCACGGAAACGGTCTTCGCGTTCTTGTCATATTTCACATCCTTTTTCAGGTACAGTTCCATGGATTCCTGAAGTTCATTGAAGATTCCGTCCGCTTGATAGGCGGCCACCGGCGGGCAACTTTTCGCGCCGCAATTCAGCGTGAAGTGTATCCGATAGTCCAAGTCTTTCACCCGGAAAGTGCGCTCGAATTTCCCCGGGAAGGGGTTGTTGAAATGGCCGTAACTGAGCTTGATCTTCGAGTGCCGGATCATCCCATGCTCGATGTCATCCAAACTCAGTTCATGCCCGGCGACCTTGATCCGATCGGATGAGAAGAATGAGCTGCGGTCCTTGTAAAGACCGGGGTCCTTCTGCAATGCCAACACCACAGTGGCATTGTACACGTTGATCCAAAAAGCCAATTTGGTGGCATCGTTCGGCAACTGCGCCTTCAGCTGGTCCAAAGGATAACTGGCGAGTTCGCTTTGGAACATGGTTGGATCTCCATGCGTTCGCGCAGCATGGAGCAGGTCCAACGAAAGGGCTACCGGATCGGACGTGGCAGACAATGGGGCAATGGTGTTGTTTGCTTCAGCACATTGCGCGGAAAGCAGTAACACCGTAGTGAAGATCAGGGCGTGGTGCATCGAATTCATGTGGATCTGAACTACTGTACGTGGTCTGTCGCCATCTGGACCATGGCATGACACATCACGTTAGCTCCTCGATCCGGATCAACGGATCGGCGTATCCGAAAGGCCAAGCTGGCGGCGATAGGTGGAATCCGCCACGGCATTCTCTTTCCAATAAGGTTGCATCAGTTGTGCCTTCAGCGATGCAGTGCTGGTGAGGATGCGTCCCTCGCCTCCGAAAAGATCCGGGCGCGTTTCCTCCCAACCGTAGATCACATGCGGAAAAGAGGTTCCGAAATGGATGGATACCGTGCGTTCCAACGAATTGAAGTGCAGGCGATAAGTGCTGGTGTCGCCTTGAGCGGTCAGGCTCGCATCGACCTTCACGGGCTGCATGGGCTTGTGCATCAGGCTCAAATAGCTCAGTGTTGGCAGCATTTCCACCGTTCCCACGGGAAGTTTCGTCGGATCGATGCGCACTTGGGTAAGGATATCATCCTCCAGCGCAACCTTGTTGAGCTGCCCGCTCCTATCACCATCAGCCTGGAAGTAACTGCGCAGATCGTAGCGATAGCCGGAGATCTGCCGGTTCAATTGCATGAACATCTGCCCGCACCAGTCCTGGGCGGTGCAACTCACCTTCATCGTCGGCGTGCCGTCAACTGGACTAAAGGTGCTTGTCATCAACGAGTAGTCATACATACCAGTGGTGAAGCGGTCGATGCGGTTCAGCTTCAGCACGCTGGTATGCGGCGCATCGCCATGTCCGTCATCCTTCACCTGCGCGCTATCCAAAAGATCCTCGGTGACGAACACCATCACCTCATCCCCGGTGCGCAGGTCACCGTATCGAGCTTGAGTAAGCGCATAGTGGTCCAGCTCCGCCTTGCCTTGGTACCAATAGGCATTGAATTGCGCGGAAGGAGCCACGCCCTTCGGCGTCAATGCATTGTTATCCGTGGTTGAAGGACCTGCCGAACATCCGGCCAAAAGCGACACCTCTACCGCCATCACGGATGAAAAAAGCCATGTCCTTCCCATGGCGCGAAGGTCGGGACATTGTCTATTACCGGATCGCGAATGCGCCAAGGGTGATGCGCTTTCGCACTTTTCAACAAATGCGGGAACCGTAATTTTACATCGCCTCTCCCATGAACCGATCGATCCAGGCCATCCGGGTCCTCACGCTTTCCCTATTTCTGTTTTGTGTGCTCGGTGAAGCACACGCCCAGCACGTCCAAGAACCTGCCTATCAAGAGAAATTGCAGCATCTGCTCTCGGACAAAACGCCCGTGATCGATGTGCCGCAACTGGCCAAGGAACACAAGTTGGTGATTTTGGATGCCCGCCCCGCCGTGGAATTTGACGTGAGCCACATCGCCGGTGCGCGCCGCGTTGGCGATACCGATTTCGAACTCTCCCGTGTGAAGGATCTGCCCAAGGACACGGCCATCGTGGTCTACTGTTCAGTGGGCTACCGGAGCGGAAAGATCACGGAAAAACTGCTGAAGGCCGGCTTCACCAACGTGAGGAATCTCTATGGAGGCATCTTCGAATGGGTGAACACGGGCAATGCCGTGGTAGATGATTCCGGAAAGCCGACCGATCGCATCCACACCTATAACAAGAACTGGTCGCGCTGGGTGACGAAGGGCGTTAAGGTCTATTAGTACAATAGTCTGGAGTCTATGAGTCGTGAGTCAGGTCCGGACGGGACTTACGACTTCCTCCATATCTTCTGCAAATGACAGATCTCATCACGAAGAATTGGAAACACGCTCTCATCGCTTGCCTGTTATCGCCAGCGGCGGAAGCACAAGTGGACGGCTTCAACAAGGGCGCTGGCAACATCGACGCTGTGGCATCCATCACCTATGAGAAAGGCTTGGGCTATTATCTCGACGATGGGACAGCAGCGATCAAGCGGTATCGGGCGACCTCAGCTCTTTTCGCGGTAGGTGGCATCACTAAGGACCTGGATCTGCAGGTCAGCATTCCCTTCATAACCAATAGCACGGAGTCGGACCTCCAAGATGCTTCGGCCTTCTTGAAGTGGTTGCCGTTGAAGTCCGCGCTGGGAAAGGGAACGGTCACCTTCGGCCCGGCGATCGGATATGGCTTGCCCCTCGCTGATTACCAGACGGAAGGAGTGAACGCTATCGGCCAGCTTGCCACTGGTGTGATCCCAATGGGCGTGTTGCAATACACCTGTGACCCAGGCTGGTTTTCCAGTCTGGTCGGCGGCGAGATCGTCGCTTCCGATCCTACGCCCGATGCGCTGATCGGCACCTTGCGTTTCGGCCATTTCAACGCCACGCACTACTGGGAGGTCTATCTGCAAGGCCAAAAGGCGGACGGCGGCAAAAACTACCGGGGTACCGCCGATCTGGCTCCGAATAGTTTCAAGGAATTAGGTGTGGACTTCGTGAAGGCCGGTGGCAAGTACTATAAGCCGATAGGCACGCGCTTCGGGGTGGTGGGTGAGGTGAACTATGTGGTAAGCGGACGGAATGTTGACCAAGCGGTGTTGGTCGCTGGGTCATTCATTGTTCACTTCGGCAAGTAGTCAATAAATTTGACTTTTGCATCCAGTTCCCGAAGCCCAGTCCGAACTCCAACGCGGTTTAGGTGTTGGTCCAAAAAGCACATTCCATACTTAGTTCAGCCATGCAGACCAAGGTCCATAGCGAGCCGGACGTTGATAGCTCACTGACGGAACCCTTACTGAACGGAAGGCCGAAGTCCCACTTGTTCCACACGGTGCGTGATCGCACCATCGCCATCTGCGCCCCGTTGCGCGTGGAGGACCATGTGGTGCAACCCGTCGCTGACGTCTCCCCGCCCAAATGGCACCTCGGCCACACCACATGGTTCTTCGAGCAGTTCATCCTGAAGGCGACGCCGGGATACAATGTGTTCGATGACGACATGGCCTACATGTTCAACAGTTACTATGAGACCGTCGGCAAGCGTGTCTTGCGCGCGGATCGCGGGAACATGACGCGACCGACCTTGGAGGAAGTGCATGCCTATCGCGCCTATGTGGACGAGGCGATGGATGTCTTTCTAAGCGGCGGGCAAGCAACGGCGGAAGCGATGCGCATTCTTGAACTAGGTCTGAACCATGAGGAACAGCATCAGGAGTTGCTCGTGACGGACATCAAGTACATCCTTGGGAACAATCCGCTGTTCCCGGTCTATGGCGACTTCAATGAAGGGCATGTAGAGAATACCCAAGGGAAGTTCATCCCCATCCCCGGAGGCCTGCATTCCATCGGTTCTGCCGGTGAGGGTTTCAGCTTCGACAATGAACATGCCCGGCACCAAGTGTTCCTGAACGACTTCGCCATAAGCGACCGGCTGGTGACAAACGGCGAGTTCTTTGAGTTCATGAACGACGGCGGGTATACGAACTTCAACCACTGGCACAGCGACGGCTGGCAGTGGGTGCAAGAGAACAAGGTGCAAGCGCCGATGTATTGGCACAAGGTGGATGGCTCTTGGCATCACTACACGATGCAGGGCTTGGAGATAGTGGACCAGACCCAGCCGCTCTGCCACATCTCGTTCTACGAGGCGTTCGCCTTTGCGGAATGGAGCGGAATGCGCCTGCCCACGGAGGCGGAATGGGAAGTGGCGAACGACCGGTTCCAATGGGGCCAACGCTGGGAATGGACGCACAGCGCCTACCTGCCCTATCCAGGCTACACGCGCGTTCCCGGTGCCCTCGGTGAATACAACGGCAAGTTCATGGTGAACCAAATGGTGCTTCGCGGCGCTTCGGTGGCCACTTCACCGGGAAATTCGCGCGCCACCTATCGGAACTTTTTCCAGCCTGGGCTGCGGTGGCAGTACATGGGTCTACGGTTGGTCAAGCGCTGAATGAGCGATCAGCAAATGAAAGGCGCACGCACACCTCACACTGGCACTGTTCCTTTTACTCCATCAGGACCTCGCGCAGCAGACCCTGATGCCTCTGAATTCCGAACGCACGTCCTTGCAGGCCTCACGGCTACTCCGAAGAAGATCAGTTCGCGCTACTTCTACGATGCCGAGGGCGACCGTTTGTTCCAGCGCATCATGGCATCGTTGGATTACTACGTCACGCGCGCTGAGGATGAGATACTTCGCGAGCACACGGATGCCGTGCTGAACGCGTTGGCCAACGGACACAAGCAGTTTTCGCTTTTTGAACTGGGTGCTGGCGACGGTGCGAAGACCAAGCATCTTTTGCGGCACGCGCTGGAGCAGGGCCGTGATCCGCTGTACCGGCCGATCGACATCTCCGCGCATGTGCTGGACCAATTGGGGAACACATTGAAGAATGAATTGCCGGCATTGCGCTTCCACGCGGAACAGGGCGAATACTTCGAAGCCATCGAGCGCGGGTTCGCGGAGCGCAAAGAACCGAAGGCGGTGTTGTTCCTCGGGTCCAACATCGGCAACCTCGATCGCGAGCGGGCCATTGCATTGCTCAAAGGCGTCGCTGGATATCTCGGTCCAAATGATCGCTTCCTTGTGGGCTTCGACCGGAAAAAGGACCCGGCGACCATCCTGCGCGCATACAACGACAGCGAAGGACACACCCGCGAATTCAACCTGAACCTGCTGCGGCGTATGAACCGTGAATTGGGCGCAGACTTCAACGTGGACAACTTCATACACGTGCCGGTGTACGACCCTTGCACCGGCCGCGCGCTCAGCTATATCGTCAGCACTTGCGCACAAATTGTCCACATCCTCGGGTCGAAGGAGCCATTCCATTTCCGGGCGTGGGAATCCTTGCACACGGAGATCAGTCAGAAATACGATGATGCGATGATCGATGATCTCGCGAAACACTCTGGGCTGCGCATCACCGCGCAGTTCACCGACAGCAAACGCTATTTCACCGATGTCGTTTTTGCCCCTCAACACACAACCCCATGAAAGCCCTCTGGAACGGAAAGACGCTCGCTGAAAGCGCCGATACTGTAGTGGTGGAAGGAAACCACTACTTCCCGGCGGACGCGATCAAGAAGGCATACTTCAAGCCTTCTGCAACGCACACACTATGTCCGTGGAAAGGCACAGCGAGCTATTACACGTTGGCCGTGGATGGCAAGGAGAACCCGGATGCCGCTTGGTACTATCCCGAACCGAAGGACGCCGCCAAGGAGATCAAGGGACACGTAGCGTTCTGGAAGGGCGTGGAGGTGATCAAGTGAGACGGAGAGATGGTTTCACAGTGGCCGCCGAGGCGCGGAGGCGCAGAGAACGCACAGGCTGGAGGCTGATAGGTGACAGGAACTCCCAACTGATCCTGACTACTGCGATTGCCTACTTCTGCTCTTCAACAAGAAATGTCATCTCTTCGTCGCTGCGCCTCTGAAGCATTCTTCCTCACGCAGCTCCTTTCACCAAGCACTCCACATCCTCCTCATTGTTGTAGAAGTGGATCCCGATACGGATGCCTGCTCCGCGCAACTGGGCCTGCACGCCGGCCGCCCTCATTTTCGCTAAGCGCTTCTCATCGCCCTCAATGATGAGTATGCCCGCCCGCGTTGCCGGGTCGGTGCCGTTCAGTATGCGGATGCCTGCCCTGTCCATCCGCTCCACCGCCAAATCGCAGAGGTGCTGCACACGTTGCGCGACGGCATCAACTCCGATCGTTGTGGAGCGCTTCAATGCATCGCTCAACAGTACCAACGCCACAGGGTCCAGATGCCCTTCGGTAAGCGCAGCTATGGGATGGAATCCATTCCTTTCCGTCTGTTCCGCCCGTACCGTTTCTGACAGATGGAAGAAACCGTTGCCGAATCCCGCCAAGGGCCACTTGTAGCCACTGGCCCCGAGGATATCGATGGGTATTTGCCGAAGGTCAAGAGGCGCGCAGCACCAAGACTGCGTGGTATCCACCACGGACCATGCACCGTGAGCACGGCACAATTCCGTCAGCGAGTGCAGGTCGATCATGAAACCCGTGCGCCATTGCACATGGCTGATGGCGACGAGCTGCGGCCGTTCGCGTTCGATCGCGGCTGCCAACAGGTCCATCGGAATGGTCCCGTCCGTGGCAAGTTTCACCATCACCACTTCAAAGCTGTTCCATTTAAAAGGCGCGTGCAGCGTGGGATAATTACCTTCCACAAGCAGCACTTTCCTGCGGTGCTTCAGCATCAGTGCCAAGCGGGACATTCCCCCGGTGAAATTCTGCAGTAAGGCCGTGCCCGAGTTATCACCTCCGATATGGGCAGCGACGACACTCACCACATCAGCACGTCCTTTACCAAGCCAAGGAATGAAGTCTGCCGAGCCTTTCAGCATTAACTTCTCCTGTTCCACACGGGCGGCTTCTTCCGTGGGTCGCGCGATCAGCCCGCATGACGAGGTGTCCACATACGTTCTGCCATTTAGCCCGGGATATTCCGAGCGGAGCGCATTCCAATTAGGAGTATTCGATGCTTCCATGGTGCGAAGGTCATGAATGGATGTGATCACTGCCAGATAGATTTGCCCGCATGACCGTTACCGGGTCCTTGGTGGACCGCCATGAGTTTGACGCGTTGGTGCGTGCGCACACCACGGAGCTTCTGCGCTATGCATGGCACCGCGTGAAAGAGCGCGAAACCGCTGAGGATCTCGTGCAGCTCACCTTCATCGCTGCGTGGGAAGGCCGAGTAAGATTCGCGCAGCAGAGCAGCCCACGCACGTGGCTCTTTTCCATCCTGAAGAACAAGATCGCCGACCACTGGCGCAAGAG
>JBEPUG010000143.1:0-8902 GCA_041691695.1 Flavobacteriales bacterium | reverse complement strand
TTTCTCCTTCATGTTGACTTGGAATGTTGTCAACGTATTTCAGGCTTAGACAGGCTGCCGACGCTTTGGTTCCGACCTGACGACCTGCAACTGAGAAATCAATTCTTCTTCGGAAAAAGCTTCCTGAAGAATCCTCCCTTTTCCTCCTTATTGTCCACCTCCTTGCCTTCACGAGCCGTTCGCTTGCTCGGGTCGAACAGTCCTTCGAAGATCTTGTCGACAAGACTTGGGAAGCGCCGTGGATCACAAGACATATCGATGTCATCACTGGAAGGGAAGGGCAAGAGATAATGTTTGCGCATGATGGATGAGCGTTCCATCTCAGCGAGTGTGCCGCCGATGATGGGCAGCGCGAGTTGTGCTCCGGTGCCGAGGCCACTGACGAAATGCACGCCGGGGTCACGGGCTCCCACCCATGTGCCCATAACAATTCCGGGGGTGTACGCCATGAACCATGCATCACTGAAATCCTGCGAGGTACCCGTCTTGCCGGCCAATGCGCTATGAACACCGAAGCGTGAACGGAGCGACGCACCGGTCCCTTGGTCCACCGCGCGCCGCAGCATCGCTGTGATGGTTTCCGCGACATTCTCATCCAAGGCGCGCTGCGCCGCGGCCACTTTGCCCTGATAGACCACCTTGCCATGCGCGTCCGTGATGCGTTCGATGAATTGCGGGTCGCGTACCAGCCCGTTGTTCGCGAAGGCGGAGTAGGCATGTACGATCTCCTGCAACGAGATGTCCGCCGCGCCCAATGCCAACGACGGATTGTCGACGCCATCAGTAGGTAGGCCAAGCGCCTTGAAGGTGTCGCGGATGGTATCCACACCGGTGCGGAAATACAGGTCCACTGTGGGGATGTTCATCGAATGCGCAAGTGCGAACCACATCGCCACTTCGCCACCGATGCTGTCCTTCTCGAAATTCTCCGGTGACCAACCATCGTATTCGGGATAGACCTTTTGCACGTTGTTCAAGTAAGTGCAAGGCTCCAACCCCCTGCGCAATCCGGCCGCGTAGAGCACTGGCTTGATAGTGGAGGCAATGGGGCGATGGCTCTGCGTCTGGTCGAAGGGCAATGAGCGGAAATCATTTCCACCACTGTATGCGCGCACCTTTCCCGTGGAGGGTTCCACCATCAGAAAGGCCGCCTGCAACATGCTGTGGTAGTGCCATAAGCTATCGCGATAGCTGATGGTGTCCGCTGGGATATCATTCCATGTGAAGACGTCCCGCACCGCTTTTTCATTCCGCTTCCAGGCGCTGTTGGCACCCTTCGCCATCGACTTCTCCCAAGCGGTTCGTTGATGGCGGACGCTCAACTCGCGGTCCAGCTTGGGTTGCATCGCCATCAACTGCGTGCTCACAGACCGAAAGGCCGCTAGTTGTAGTGCGGTATCCAAGGTGGTCTGAATGCGCAGCCCATCCTTCTCGATGTCATAGGTCTTGCCCGTCTTCTTACCGATGTCCGCAAGTATCGCGCGCGCCTGCTGCTCCACTTGGGCGGTGAAATAGCCGTAGGCATCAAGTGCGTCCAATCCGGCGTAATCGATCTTCAAGGGCAATGCCTGCAAGCTGTCTCGCACTTGGGTAGTGATCTTGTCGTTGCTGGCCATCAGCGCAAATACTTGGTCGCGGCGGCGCTTAGCAGCTTCCGGGTGAAGACGCGGGTTGTATCCCGTATTCGCCTTCAGCATACCCACCAGCACGGCTGCCTCCTCGATCCGCAGGTTCTTCACCGGCTTACTGAAATAGCGCTGCGACGCGGCTTCCACGCCATAGAGGTTCTCACCGAACGGCACCGAGTTGAAGTAGAGCGTGAGCACATCCTCTTTGGAATAGACCTTTTCCAAGCGCTGCGCGACCAAGGCCTCCTTGATCTTGTCCACCGGCACAGTAAGAAAGCCATGACGCTCCCGCCCGTAAAGGTTCTTGATCAATTGCTGCGATATGGTGCTGCCGCCTCCGCCGCTCCGGTCCCGCGCAATGATGGTGCGGAAAAGCACGCGCACATAGCTCAATGCATCCACGCCTTCATGCTCGAAAAAACGCTGATCCTCCGTGGAAACAAGCGCGTCAACAAGGAATTTCGGGAGATCTTTGTAGCGGACATTGGTGCGGTCCTTGGCGAAGATCTTGCCGATGACCGCACCGTTCGAGCTGAGGACCAAGGTGGCCTCTTCATTCCGCAGAGCGGCCAATTCATCGGTGGTTGGCAGCTTGCCGAAGACGTTCTTACTCACCAGAAAGATCAGCAGGAAGACGCTGATGAAACCGATGGCGACCAGGCCTACAAAGCCTTTCAAAAGAAACCTCTTGCCCGAGGATGTCTGTGCCTTCTTCTTCGCCATACGTCGCCGATTAACACCGGAAGCTTGGTATTGTTTGCGATTGCTCCCTTGGAGATCAGCCAATTATAACGGCCTCTACGACGCGCTACTTTCCCCGCCCACCGTCCACTCCTTAAAGAGCAGGTCCGTCTCGTAAGGATAGCGCGCGATGTGGATCGCCTTCACCCGCTCGTACATCAATTTACGCAGCGTGTCGATGTTGTCTTTGCGGGTGGCGGAGATGAAGATGCATTCCTCACCACCCATGCGCGCCATCCAAGTGTGCTCGAGTTCGGCGAGTGAGAATTGGTCCTCGCGCTTGGGCGCTAGGTCGTGTGGGTCGTAGGGCGAAGGACTGTAGGCGTCGATCTTGTTGAAGACCACGATGGTCGGCTTTCCGCCAGCGCCGATCTCATCCAGCGTGTGCCGCACCGTGTTGTACTGGCTCTCGAATAGCGGATGACTGATATCAACGATGTGAAGCAGCAGGTCGGCCTCGCGCGTTTCGTCGAGGGTGCTCTTGAAGCTTTCGATCAGTTGGTGCGGGAGCTTGCGGATGAAGCCTACCGTGTCACTGAGCAGAAAAGGCAGGTTGCCCAGCACCACTTTGCGCACAGTGGTGTCCAGCGTGGCGAAGAGCTTGTTCTCGGCGAAGACGTCGCTCTTGCTGAGCAGGTTCATCAGCGTGCTCTTGCCCACGTTGGTGTAGCCAACCAGCGCCACGCGCACCATCTTGCCACGATTGCCACGCTGCGTCTGCTTCTGCCTGTCGATGTCCTTCAACTGACCCTTCAGCAGGCTGATGCGGTCGCGCACGAGGCGACGGTCTGTCTCGATCTCCTTCTCCCCTGCTCCGCCGCGCGTTCCGGTGCCGCCGCGCTGCCGCTCCAAGTGTGTCCAGAGTTTGGTGAGGCGCGGAAGCATGTATTGGTACTGCGCCAGTTCCACCTGCGTCTTGGCATGCGCGGTGCGGGCCCTGCTAGCAAAAATGTCGAGGATCAAGCGCGGACGGTCCAGCACCGGGCGGTCCAGCTCTTTCTCCAGATTACGTTGCTGCGCTGGCGTTAGCTCATCATCGAAGATCACACAGCTTTCAGGTGAGTGCTCCTCTATCCACTGCTTCACCTCTGCCAACTTGCCTGAACCGACATGGAACTTCCCGTCAGGCCGTGGAAGCTTCTGCGTGAATCGCTTCACCGAGGAAATGCCCGCGGTTTCTGCGAGGAACTCCAACTCATTCAAGTATTCCCGGACCTGTTCCGGTGATTGCTTATCCGTTGCAAGGCCAATGAGCACGGCGGTCTCCGCGACAAGTCGGCTGTCCTTTGGATCGATCATTTTACCGTATGCAAGGTGCGAATATGATCGACGACTTCGCCGATCTCCTTCGTTGACAGCATTTTCTCAAAACTGGCCATGCCCCCTTTTCCATGGGTGACAATGGCGACCATCTCCTCTTGAGTGAGCGTGCTTTGGGTGAGGTCCTTCGCGCCGCTCATGCCGAGGTTGCCATCACGGCCATGGCACATCGTGCAACTTGAAAGGTAGATGGCTGTTCCCGGATCGCCCGCGGTAATGTCCGATGAGCTTGTAGCATTGTCGGTATCGCACGCGGCCATGAGCAACGTTACACAACAGCCCGTCAAGACCATGTTGATGCTCATATCCAACCGCGCCCTTCACCCATGGCGGTGAACGGCCAGGGGATCATCCACAGGATCAATGCCAACGCGATCAGGTAGAAGATGGCGATGCGAGCATGCTTGCCCTGTTCCGTTTTGGCCTTTTTGCTGCTTATGCGTCCGATCGTTACCAAAGCGATAGCGATCACCATCATGCCCACGTGCTCGAATTTCCAGTAGCGCATATCATCCGGCGGCATCATCGCGAAGGTTCCTTGGCCGAGGTCCATGCCATAGAGGACGATGCCGATGATCAACTGCACATGGCAGAGCACCATCGCCCAAAGGGACATGGAACGTTGCCAATGCACTACTGGACTTTTCGATAGGTAGCTCTTCAGCGCCGCCAGACCGGCGATGGCCACCGTGATCAGTATCCCCCAGCGCAACAGGCTGTGGAAAAAGAGGATGATCGGCGCGGCACTGGTGCTGGCGACAGTGGTTGCTTCGTGCATGGCGGGGAACTGGTTACGGGGTCAAAAGTAGATCGTCCGGCAGGCCTGCCCGGCCATATAACGGGTTGACATGGCCCAACGGAGCATCTCCATCTTACTGCTCAGACCATTGCGGTCCGGGAAGGACTATTATTCACGTGCATAATGCAACAAAAGAACCGCGGACGATGATCCAATGGTCGAACGTCTCCACCAATCGCAGGCGCATGGATAGCCCGGCAATTCCAGAGGTTGATCACCTAGTTCAGCGGTTTTGAATGGCGGTGTTGAAATTAAAGGGCTCTTCGCCAAACTTGAACCGGATGCCCCCCCACTCCCGGCTCATTCAAAGATCACCTGTGGAGAAGAACGGCCTGAGCGTCCAAAACCACTTCAAACACGCCTCTACCTTGCGCGCATTCCACCGTCCGTGCGCATTCCATCACACCTCATTTCGTCGCTTCTTTTGATGCTCTGCGCACCGGTCGCTTTCGCGCAGAGCAACGCGCCGATCAACGGGCCACACGACCGCGCTGATCTGCCTGTGGCATTCATTCATGCAACGGTGCATGTGTCTCCGACGGAAACGATGAAGGACGCCACGGTCCTCATCAAGGGTGAACGGATCATCGATGTCGGCACCCGGGTCAAAGTGCCGTTGAATGCCGAGGTGCATGACCTCACAGGACTGCAGATCTGGCCCGGGTTGATCGATCCCTTCAGCGATCTTGGCATCGCCAAGCGCGACCCGGCCAAGGAAAAGGGCGACGGCGGAGCGCATTACTGGGACCGCGCGATCAATGCCAGCGCCAACGCAGACGAACTCTATGTACCCGATGAAAAACGGGCGGCGGCACTGCGCGCCCAGGGCTTCACCACGGTGGTGGCCCAGCAGATGGACGGCATCGCGCGCGGAACTGGATGCGCCATCTCCTTGTCGGACCGCAACCCTGGGCAGGACGTGTTCCTCCCGCGTGCTTCGGCGAATTTCTCATTCAACAAAGGCAGTTCTCCGACCGACTACCCCCGCTCGCTCATGGGCAGCATCGCCCTTCTGCGCCAAACAATGTACGATGCCCGTTGGTACGCGGCAGGTGGCGATAAAGAGCAGAGCGACGCGGACCTGCAAGCCCTGAACGGCCAATTGAACCTGCCGCTCGTATTCGCCGCGGACGGCCATGCCAACATGCTGCGCGCCGCGCGCATCGCCAAGGAGTTCGGGCTTTCATTCATCCTGAAAGGAGACGGTGACGCCTACATGCGCTTGGCCGACATCCTCGCCACCGGTTCGCCATTGATCATCCCCATCGCCTTGCCAGAGGCCTATGATGTCGAGGATCCCTTCGATGCGCTGGAAGTGACGCTTGGCCAACTCAAGGACTGGGAACTCGCATCATCCAACGCCGCGCGCATTGCGGAAGCCAAGGGAGTCTTCGCCTTCACTGCGCAAGGATTGAAGGACCCCGCCCAGATGTGGCCGAACCTGCGCCGTATCGTGGCCGCGGGCTTGGACAGCGCAACGGCCATCGCCGCGTTGACCACCGTTCCTGCATCACTATTCCACATGGAGGATCAGGTGGGGTCACTTCGTCCCGGTATGTTGGCCGATATGCTGATCACCTCGAAGCACCTGCTGGCCGAGGACGACATCATCCACGAGGTATGGGCTTCCGGAAAACGTTTCGTGCTCAAGCCTTCGGATAGTGAAGATCCGCGCGGATCGTTCGATCTCAATCTGCAGAGCGTGATCCTGAAACTGCGCGTACGAGGCGAACCCGAAAAACCCATGGCGGAAGTGCGCAAGCCCGGCACGGACACCACCTGGGTGAAGGCCGTGATCGGGATCTCCGAGCAGGTCGTCTCGCTGTGGTTCGATGGAAAGAAGCTCGGCTTCGCGGGACCGGTGCAACTCAACGGCGTCATCCATGATCTCGGCGGCATCTGGGACGGCCAAGCACAACTGCCCGACGGCGGGTGGATCCCGTGGAGCGCGATCCGCCAGCGCGATGACAAGCGCGGTAACTTGAAGGTGAAACGTGCGCAAGCCGCGTTGGACAGCATCTATGCCCTGCCCGTGGGCGAGGTCTGGTACCCTATGGACGCCTTCGGAGGAACGCAGATCCCGGATAGCGAGACGGTGGTCTTTCGAAACGCGACCGTTTGGACCAATGGCCCGCAAGGCATTCTGCGGAATACCGATGTGTGCATCCAGAAGGGCCGCATTATAGCAGTGGGAACCAAGTTGAATGTTGCGGCACTCTTCCCGAAAAGCAAGGTGCAGGTCCCCGAGATCGATGCCACCGGCATGCAGCTTACCAGCGGCATCATCGACGAGCATTCGCACATCGCGATCTCCGGCGGCGTGAACGAGGGCACGCATGCCGTCACAAGCGAAGTGCGCGTTGGAGATGTGGTAGATCCCGATGATGTGGATATCTACCGCGACCTCGCAGGCGGCGTCACGGCGGTGCAGCAATTGCATGGATCGGCGAATCCCATCGGCGGACAAAGCTCCTTGATCAAGCTTCGCTGGGGACAAGACGCGGACGGACTGCGGATCGCGAACGCGCCGGCCTTCATCAAGTTCGCCCTTGGCGAGAACGTGAAGCGCAGCAACTGGGGATCAAGCGACCGCTTTCCACAAACGCGCATGCGTACGGAGCAGGTGTACTACGACGCTTTCCATCGCGCCAAGGACTACGCCGCCGAACTCGCGATCTACAACGCAATTAAGCCGAAGGAGAAGGCCGCCACCGTTCCTCCGCGCCGGGACCTGCAGTTGGACGCCTTGGACGAGATACTCGCCGGCACGCGCCACATCACCTGCCACAGCTATGTGCAAAGCGAGATCCTGATGCTGTTGCAAGTGGGCGATAGCATGGGCTTCTCCGTGAACACCTTCACGCATGTGCTGGAGGGCTACAAAGTGGCTCGCGAACTGAAGAAGCACGGCGCGAACGTGAGCACCTTCAGTGATTGGTGGGCCTACAAATACGAGGTGGCGGATGCCATCCCGTACAACGCCGCCATCATGCACGAGCAAGGCTTGAACGTGTGCATCAACAGCGACGATGCCGAGATGAGCAGACGCCTCAACCAAGAAGCCTCGAAGACCGTGAAGTACGGCGGCGTTGCACCGGAAGACGCTTGGAAAATGGTGACACTGAACCCCGCTGTCGCGCTGCACCTCGATCCGCACATGGGCAGTGTGGAGGTCGGAAAGGACGCGGACCTCGTGTTGTGGAGCGCGAACCCGCTTAGCATCGACGCCAAGGTGATGATGACCTTCGTGGATGGTGTGCGCTACTACGACCGCAAACGCGATGAGGCGCAACGCGTCACGGCACAACAAGAACGGTCACGGATCATCGCGAAGATGCTGGCGGCGAAACAGGCTGGCGCGGTGGTGCGCAAAGTGGTGCGGCAGGAATCACGGCAGTGGACCTGCGAAAGCGAAGGTGATCAACCATGAGGAACGCTGCATCCATCCTCGCATGCTTTCTGGTAGCGGGTGCCTTCGCACAACGGCCATCTCCCGCTCCGGCGCAATCGAGGTCGATCCTGATAAAAGGAGGCACCGTGCATGTGGGCGACGGTCGCACCTTCAACGATGGCGCGGTGGGATTCCGCAACGGCGTCATCGATTACGTCGGTTATGGATATGGCGTGAAGGTCGCGTACGACACCATCATCGACGCGACCGGAAAGCAGATCTATCCCGGATTCATTCTTCCTGATGCGACGCTTGGTCTGGTTGAGGTCGATGCAGTACGAGCCACGGTGGATGATGAAGAACGCGGTGTGTTCGAACCAGAGGTACGCGCGATCGCTGCTTACAACGCCGATTCACGCATCATTCCCACCGTGCGCGACGCGGGTGTGTTGTTGGCGCAGATCACCCCGCGTGGCGACCTCATCAGCGGCACCAGCAGCATTGTGCAGCTCGATGCGTGGAACAACGAGGACGCCGTGGTGCGCGCGGATGATGGCATCCATTTGAATTGGCCTTCCGCCTTTGCACAGACAGGTTGGTGGGCCGAGCCAGGGAACACGGAGAAGGTGCCCGATGACAAGCGCTCGGAACAACTGCAGAAACTGCGCGAATTCTTCATGCGCGCCAAAGCCTATTCGGCAACTTCACCTGCGGACAAAGTGGACCTGCGCATGGAGGCGATGCGTGGGGTATTCGATGGAAGCAAGACGTTCTTCGTCCACGCCGATGCGGTGCGCGAGATCCAGGAGTCCGTGTTGTTCGCGCGCGAGATGGGCGTAAGACGCATGGTGCTCGTGGGCGGTTATGACGCATGGCGTGTGGCCGACCTACTGCGCGACCGGAAGATCGACGTGATCCTGCAACGCATTCACACGCTGCCGCAGCGCGAGGATGATCCTGTGGACCTACCCTACCGCCAGCCCGCCCTGATGAAGGCGCGCGGCATCCGCTTCTGCCTCAGTT
>JBEPUG010000142.1:0-8963 GCA_041691695.1 Flavobacteriales bacterium | reverse complement strand
GAAGTTGACCGTTCAGATCGATGTGCCTGCAGCAGACAAAGGGGGTAACGATATGCTCAAAGTGGGCTGCGTGAACATCTTGGTGGGTTACAAGGAGTGACCCATCCGATCCTCATTGGTCCCAGCGACCGAGTCGTAGTACTGTGATCCCTCTTGCTCTTTGATCACTCGGCATTCGGTCGAACCATACCATTTTCAATCCTTTGTGAATCGTGCTATCCGCACGCTGCCTTGCTGCTGCATACGCACCAAGTAAAGTCCGCTGTTCAATCCTTCCAAGGGAAGGTCCCATCTGGCAGCACCTGCGGCCTTGTTCTCCTCCGCGATGGTCCGTACCGAACGTCCTAGCATGTCCAAGATCTCCACCTTTACAGGACCACTGGCCATCATATCAGCCTCCAAGGTGGCAAATTGACCCGCTGGGTTGGGGAAGACCTGTAAACCTCCATGGTCCGCACCTGCGATCTCGTCTATGCCCACCGGTTCCCCGTTGATATTGATGTCGTCCAGCCATAGATTATTGCCGCCATCGCTCTGAAACCAGAACTTGATGCGCATATCCGACGAGAGGAAATCCTCGTTGATCGGTGTTGTCTCACTGTAGCCCCATTGGGCTGGACCGGAGGGAACGAAAGACCCATTTTGAGGCAATGCCGTGGCCAGCTGGCTGCCGTTCAATACCCGCCGAAGGCTCCAACTCTCTCCGCAATCCTTGCTGACATAAAGCCGCAGCGCATCATTGTCGGCATTACTGCGCTTGGCAAAGGCATATCGGAAACTCACCACAAAGGAGGAGACCGCGGAGGCATCAATAGTATTGCCGATCAGTTCATCGATCTTCTGCGCATCATCGATGTTGTTCAGCAATTCCACGCTCCGACTTCCTGAGTAAGCGGCGGCATCACTCACTTGGAATCCACCATCTTGGTCGATATCGATGGGTGTCCAACTGTCGGATGGCAGGACGGAAACATCCTCGAAACTTTCAGAGTAGGGCAATGGCATCCCTGTACTGGGAAGGACGACCACGTATTGTGCGTCGGTCACTGCGACCGTTGCCGTACCGTTGCCCGCGGTCAGTGTGACATCATAGGTGCCGGAGGTGGCGTAGGACACCGTCGGGTTTTGATCGGTGGAAGTGGCCGGTGTGCCTCCGGGGAAGGACCAGTTCCATTGGGTGGCCCCGTTGTAGCTATCATCCGTGTAATTGACCGAACTCCCAGCGCAGATCATCCGCGTATCGCTGTGCAATGCCGCCACACACAATACGGGATCATTGAGTACACCGGTGAGGGCCAAGTTGGAATCCGTCCAGATGTTGTTACGTCCTGCAGTACTGCTATTCAGAGCCGCCAACATGCGCGTTTTCTGCCCTTCGGTGAACATCTTGGAGCAGTACGAGTAGTCCATGAAGTTCTCCACATTGTCTTGGACCGAGCCACATGTGGCCCCGTCCAACACACAAGTGGTCCAACCCTCGGTGTTGGGCGTATCGGCCACGCCGTCATCTATGCTACAATTGCTCGCTAACCCAGGGTTGTTGGAATCCCCCCATGGGTGCTTCAGGTTCATCCAGTGGCCCGCTTCATGGCTCAGTGTGTGGCCATGGCTTGGATCGCTCGTGCCGATGGAGCCGACATAGCTGGAGAGTACTACGATGCCGTCCGCAGCTGCCCCCCAACTACCCGAGACGGAGGACGGATACATGGAATAGCCTGCCGCACCGCCGGCGCCGGCCGAAACCCAGATATTGAGGTAGCGATCCCGTGGCCAGTCAATGAGGTTCTTCATGTCCTGATCACCGTTATAGGTCAACGTGCTTACCGTTCGGGTGATGCCGTTGGTGCAATTGCCGTTAGGGTCCAATTCAGCGAGCTTGAATGTGATGCCGATGTTGGCCACGATGCCCAAGAACGCGGGTTGCACATCAGGCCAATCCGGATTCAACTTGTTATAGTCCTCATTCATGATCCGCACCCCGTCGCGGACCTGGTCATCACTGATGTTCTCCGGACCGTTGTTGTGGATAATATGAAATACTACTGGGATAACGTATCCCCCTCCGCCCCGAGCAGCATTCCCCTGCCACGTCTGAGTAAAGTGCTCCAGTTGCGCCTTTGCTTCCTGAATGTCCTCATAACGAGAGGGATCGTTGTTGATCAACGAGGCCATCCGACCCAATTCGTTCGCCCCACAATGGAACGGTTGATCCTGTGCTGACAGAGCAATTGGTGCTGTCAGAAAGAAGGCTATCAGAAAGTTCAGTGAAGTACGAAGCACGTTCATCCGGAAGGGTTGGGTGAAGTACAAATTTACTAAGCACAGCACCATGCCATCCGCTGCAGCCCCTCTGTTGGACCCACTATTGCGTTCCAATGACGCTTGGATCCGTCAACCTCAGGCCAGTGCCTGCTCGAGGTCCGCGATAAGATCTTCGGCATCCTCCACTCCCACACTGAGGCGGATCAAGGAGTCCGTGACGCCGGACTTCATGCGCACCTCGCGAGGGATGCTGGCGTGCGTCATACTGGCGGGATGTCCCATCAGGGATTCAACCCCACCAAGGGATTCAGCCAGCGTAAAGAGGGTGCACGAGCTGAGGAATTTCATGGCATCCTCCTCCTTATCGCCTTTGATGGTGAAGCTCATCATACCACCGAAGTCGCGCATCTGGCGCTTGGCCACATCATGGTTGCCATGGTTGGGGAGACCGGGCCAATAAACGCGGTCAACCTTGGGATGCTTCACCAGCCATTCGGCAATGGCCCGACCATTGGAGCAATGCCGTTCCATGCGCAGGTGAAGGGTCTTCAAGCCGCGCAGTACCAGAAAGCAATCCTGAGGGCCCGGCGTTGCGCCACAACTGTTCTGGATGAAAGCGAGACGCTCGGCCAAGGCATCATTATTCACCACTAATGCGCCCATCACCACATCGCTGTGGCCGCCGAGGAACTTGGTCACCGAATGCATCACGATGTCCGCACCGAGGTCCATCGGGTTCTGGAGGTAGGGCGAGGCGAATGTGTTGTCCACGGCCAAAAGCATGTCCTTACCCTTGGTGAGCTTGGCGATGGCGGCGATGTCCACGATGCGCAGCGTGGGATTCGTTGGCGTCTCGACCCAGACCAGCTTGGTCTTAGGCGTGATCGCCGCGGCCACATTAGCGGGATCGCCCATGTCCACGAATTTGAACTTGATGCCGAAGGGTTCGAAGATCTTGGTGAAGAGGCGATAGGTGCCGCCGTACAGGTCGTTGGTGCTCACCACCTCATCGCCCGGCTGAAGCAACTTCACCACCGCATCGATACTCGCCATGCCGGTGGCGAAGCAGAGGCCGTGCTTCCCGTTCTCCAGTATCGCCAAGGCCTTTTGCAACGCAGTACGTGTCGGGTTGTGCGTGCGGCTATACTCATATCCTTTGTGATGGCCAGGTGCCGTCTGCACGTAAGTGCTGGTCTGGAAGATCGGGGTCATGATGGCGCCGGTGGAGGGATCGGGTTCCACACCGGCGTGCACGGCCTTGGTCGAGAATTTCATCGTAGTAAATTGAATTGGGCTGCGAAGGTAGCCTGTGTGTTTTGAGTGCTTGAGACGGGCTTCCGCGCGATGACGGCTAATTTTATCCGCCCGTGCATCCCTCCGCAAGCGTCCGTCATGAATCCACGCAACATCGCCCTTCTTCCCCCGGACACTCACACCGGCCTGACCTTAAGCGATCGGAAGGATCGCGCTGCTGGCATCCCGGCAGTGATCCAATCATTGGCGCATATCCACGAGGAGACGGGCGTGTTGGATGGCATAAAGATCTTGAACAAGCTGAACCAGAAGGACGGCTTCGATTGCCCCAGTTGCGCGTGGCCCGACCCGCACCACCGCAGCCGCCTGGGCGAATACTGCGAGAATGGCGCCAAGGCCGTGGCCGAAGAGACCACCACCAAGCGCGTCGACCGGGCGTTCTTCGCGAAGCATGGCGTGGAGGAACTGAGCCATTGGAGCGACATGGATCTCGGAAAGAGCGGTCGCATCACCGAGCCGTTCATCCTGCGGAAAGGCAGCGATCATTACGAACCGATCGGCTGGGATGAGGCCTATACAAAGATCGCGCACCATCTTAACGGACTGGCCTCACCGGACGAAGGCATCTTCTACACCAGCGGCCGCGCAAGCAACGAGGCGGCCTACATGTACCAGCTTTTCGTGCGGATGTTCGGCACCAACAACCTGCCGGATTGCAGCAACATGTGCCACGAGAGCAGCGGCACCGGCCTCGGCGAGACCATCGGTATCGGCAAGGGCACGGTATCACTCGATGACATCTACGCCGCGAAGCTGATGGTGATCATGGGCCAAAACCCCGGCACGAACCACCCTCGGATGCTGAGCGCATTAACAAAGTGCGTTGAGAACGGAGGGAAGATCTTGAGCGTGAACCCGCTGCCCGAGGCAGGAACGCACGGCTTCATCGACCCGCAAAGCGTGGGAAGCGTACTGACGAACGGCACCGATTTCCATACGCTGCACGTTGGCTTGCGCATCAACACCGACGTGGCTTTCCTGAAAGGAGTGATGCGACTTCTTCTCGACAAGGAGGATGCAGGTCCCGGCTCCCCATTCGACAAGGCGTTCATCACGGAAAAGACGATCGGCTTCGATGCCTTCATCGCGGACCTGCGCAACACCAACGCACATGCAATGGCCGAGACCTGCGGCGTGCCGTTCGCCCAACTGCAACAGGTCGCTGATCTGGTCGCAAGCACCGACCGCATCATCGTCTCCTGGGCGATGGGCCTTACACAGCATGTGAACGCAGTGGCCAACATCCACCAAGTGGTGAACCTGTTGCTCTTGCGCGGTGCCTTCGGGAAGCCTGGCGCCGGTGCATGTCCGGTGCGCGGACATAGCAACGTGCAGGGCGATCGCACGATGGGCATTTTTGAAAAGCCCAGCTCATCGCTGTTGGATGCGTTGGACGATCGATACGGGTTCAAGTCACCGCGCAAGAACGGCACCGATGTGGTGGCCGCGATCGAAGCGATGCGCGACGGCAAAGGCAAGGTCTTCTTCGCCCTCGGCGGAAACTTCATCAGCGCCACACCGGACAGTGAGGTTACCGCAAAAGCACTGATGAACTGCGACCTCACCGTGCAAGTGAGCACGAAGCTGAACCGGAGCCATGTGATCACAGGCGAGGAGGCGATCATTCTTCCCTGCCTTGGTCGCAGCGAGCGGGATGTGCAGAACGGGAAAGTGCAATTCGTCACCGTGGAGGACAGCATGAGTGTGGTGCATCGTTCGCAAGGCGCGCATGAACCCGCCAGCCATCAACTGCATAGTGAACCGGCCATCATCTGCGAATTGGCCGCGGCAACCTTGGGGAATACCAACAAGTTGGACTGGCAGGCGATGGCGAAGGACTACGACCTGATCCGCGAGGAGGTGCAAGTGGTGATCCCGGGCTTTGACGATTTCAATCGGCGTGTCCGCAAACCCGAAGGCTTTGTGCTGCCGAATGGCCCGCGTGATGGCGCGCACTTCACCACGGACGATGCGAAGGCGCATTTCATGGTGGACCATGCTCCTTCGTGGAACATGGCGGATGGCGAATACTTGATGATGACCATCCGCACGCACGACCAGTTCAACACCACCATATACGGCCTCGAGGACCGTTACCGCGGGATCCACGGAGAGCGCCGCGTGGTGATGATGCACGCGGAAGACATGGCGCACGAAGGTCTAGTATCGAAAGACCGTGTGGACATTGTCAATGATCATGGCCGTGAGCGCGTGGCCACGGACTTTTTCGTGATCCCCTACGACATCGCGCGCGGCTGCGTGGCCACCTACTTCCCCGAGGCCAATGTGCTGGTGCCTTTGGACCAGAAGGCGGAACGTAGCGGCACCCCGGCCAGTAAGAGTGTGGTGGTGCGGCTGCGTAAGCGGTGAGCGTCATCGGACGTGCCAAACAACCTCATTCCGCACTTGTACTTAGGCTGTCCTGTGCCTCCTTGATAAGGGAGTCGTCATTCGATATGTTCACTATATGCATCTATTATGATGGACAATCATAGTCTTTCTAGTACATCACATAAATGTATTGTTCATCATTTTACGATATATATTTAACGCTGATGAGCTTGGGACGTTAGATTTGCACAACCTAACTCATTACCCCCATGAAACTCAACTACCTCGAGGTGCCCACCGCTGATTACAGTCTTCAAGTTCAAACGGCTGATGGCACACCCGTAGCTGATCTCCCAGCTCCCTTGGCCACCATGGGATTGACCGGGCAAGCGATCACGGTAATCGCAAGTGGATTCCTCAACCCCATGAACAACAGCGATGGCCCAGCCTTCGGACTTTGGGTGGCCTTGGCCACCGGAGGACCTCTGGTAGAGCTGACAAACACGACCGGTATCACCGCCCCAGAGCAAAGTGGCCGACCAACTCCTGCTCTATCCGAATCCCGCCAGCACATCGGCCACCCTTGAACTACGTGGCGTGACAGGCAAGCGAATGGACATCAAAGTGGCTGACGTTTCCGGCCGTGTCGTAATGGACATGGGTTCCATGGAAATGGCACCCACGGAGAACACGGTGAAGTTGAACGTGTCCAGTTTGGCATCCGGTAGCTATCGCCTGATCCTGAATACCACACAAGCATCCACTACCCTTCCTTTGCACATTGTGCGCTAGATCCATTCATATCCGCATCGAGGGTGGAAGCGATCATTGCGGTCGCTTCCGCCCCTTTGCATACCATCCTTACAATGCCTGGTAAACAGACACCTATTCTTGAGCGTTTCAGCATCAAGGACCTGGAGATCTTCTCGGGGATCAAGGCCCACACCATCCGAGCATGGGAACGCCGTCATGGCCTGCTGAAACCATCGCGGAGCAGCACCAATATCCGATCCTACGGGATCAATGACCTACGGACCATCCTGAATATCTCCTTGCTGCTGAAAGGCGGTATGTCCATTTCGCAGGTCTCAGAACTCAGCGAGGAACAACGTGGCCAGCGTATCAAAGAGGATATCAGTAGGAAATGGGGGCAGGACGAAGCGATGAACAGCTTGAAGTTGGCCACCGTCGGATATGACGAAGCCCTTTTCGAACGCACGTCCCGGATCTATCGGCTCGACCATGGGTTCGAGGCTTTGGTCGAAGGCCTCTACCTGCCTTTGCTGCACATGATCGGCATGTTATGGCAATCCTCCTCCATCTGCGCGGCACAGGAGCACTTTTCGAGCAACCTGATACGGCAGAAATTGATAAGCGCGATCGATGCTCTGCCCTTGGGCGGTGAAGATGGGCGGCCCGCCACCGTGCTCTATCTGCCGGAGAATGAGATCCATGAACTTGGTCTGCTCTATCTGCAATACCGTCTGCGAAGTGAAGGAAGACGCAGCATCTACCTAGGCGGAAGCGTTCCCATCGAAGACCTCGTCGAGCTTGCACGCCAATGGCCAGGGAAATTGGAGATCTGCTCGATCCTGACGGTCTTCCCGCCAGCGGATGATGTCCTTGATTACTTAACGACACTCGATGCACGACTCGAAGGATCGGAGATCCGTGTGCACTTCTGTGGGCCTGCATTACACAGCCTTGTTGCAAAGGACATCCCATCACGAATGAAGGTTCATGCCAGCATCCCGTTGATGCTCCATGCCTTGAGCAACCCTCGAACATGAGTGCTGTTATCCATAAAATGAGAGGATGAAGAAGTTATTCAGCCTATGCACACTGCTTTTACCCTGTGGCGTATTCGCGCAACCGTTCCTGATCGGGACCACTTCGTTGACCTTCCATGATGATGCGCGGAACCGTGATATCCCCTGTTCTATATACTACCCGGCCTTGGCAGCGGGAGCGGACCAAGCATTGGCCGCCGGAAGTTTTTCTTCCTTGGTGATCGGGCATGGTTTCGTGATGACCGTGAACGCCTATGCCTACTTGGGCCAACATTATGCGGCCAAGGGCTACATCGTTTTGCTTCCCACAACCGAAGGCGGATTTGCTCCCGATCATGCCAGCTTTGGACAAGACCTCGCATTTCTGCCTTCCGCGCTTCAGGCACTCGGTACGGATCCTACTTCACCCTTCTTTGATCACGTTGATCCATCCTCCGTTTTGATGGGCCATTCCATGGGAGGCGGTGCGGCATTGCTGGGCGCTTCCAACACTACCAACATACAAGCATTGGTCGTGCTTGCACCTGCCGAGACCACACCCAGTGCCATCACCGCGTGTGGTTCCATCACAGTTCCCACGCTGATCTTCGGTGCCAGCGAGGATTGTATCACGCCGATCGCAACGAATAGTCAACCGATGTTCGATACGACGGCTGCTTCGTGCAAGGCGTTCGTGGAGATCCTCGGTGGCGGTCATTGCTATTTCGCGGATGCCAGCACCACCTGTTCCTTCGGCGAGCTCACCTGTGGACCGAACCTCACGATCGACCGTGCACAACAGCATCAGGCCGTGCTTGATGTCACCGACCTGTGGCTCGAGCATTTCATCGGTGGCTCGGATGAAGCATTCAACACGTTGTCGGATACGCTTTCAACCTCTGCCCGTTTCACCTCCTCTTTCGATTGTTTCTCCACAGCGGTTGCGGACACCCCTGCTGCCGCTCGGTTCTATGCTCGATGGTCGCCCAAGGAGCAGTCCATCGTATGCAGTGATCTATTGCCAGGCGACCGCATCGAGGTCTACGATATCACCGGCAAGCTGCTTGTGCGCGACCAAGCAGGATCGGACCGACTTTCCGTTCCTCTTCCTCTGTTACCTGCGGGTCTGCTGCTGGTGCGTCTTCAACGTCAAGGTAGCGTGTATTCCACGAGGATCGCTGCAACCCCCTAAGCACTTTCGCCTCCCGAGTGCTTCGGCTTCCGCGTGTAGGTCTTCTTGCTCTTCTCCACCTTCTCGCGGAAACGCCCGTCCAGCGCGCCTTGCTC
>JBEPUG010000141.1:0-9043 GCA_041691695.1 Flavobacteriales bacterium | reverse complement strand
AGATGTGTTTTAGAGACAGATCACCGCATGGCTGATGAAGCAGTATGGCCCGGCAGCTGTGATCAAACTGGCCCGCAGCATGGGCGTTGAAAGTCCGCTGGACCCGGTGCCTTCACTTTGCCTCGGAGTGGCAGACCTCACGCTGGAGGAAATGGTGGGTGCCTTTTCCACCTTCGCGAACGATGGCGTCTATATCCATCCCATTGTCTTCACCCGCATCGAGGACAAGAACGGCAACACCATCTTCGACATGACGCCGAAGACGCAAGAAGCCTTGGACCCGCGCACGTCCTACATCATGCTCGGCATGTTGAAGGGTGTGGTGGATGGAGCGTACAACCCCAGCACGGGCAGGACGGTCGGCACCGGCATGCGCCTGAGAATGGGATGGGGCGACCGGGCCAAATATGGCAACATCAAGTATCCCACTGCGGGCAAGACAGGCACCACGCAGAACAATAGCGATGGCTGGTTCATCGGGATCACGCCCGATCTCGTCACCGGCGTCTGGACCGGAGCGGATGATCGCAGCGTGCGCTTCAGCCGGACCGACCTCGGCCAAGGCGCCAACATGGCCTTGCCGATCTACGGTTACTACATGAACAAGGTCTACGCCGACAGCACCATCGACATCAGCAAGGGCGACTTCGAGAAACCGGACGGCATTGGTGACATCGACCTCGACTGCTTCGGCAAAAAGGGCAAGACCAACCTCTTCGAGGACAAGAAGGCGGGTCCTAGCTGGGAGTAACCGGCGCAGCGTTGCGGGTATCTTCGCAGCCTTTCCCACCCGTCATGTCCGAAGAATTAAGCGAACAGGAGGTCAACCGTCGATCCGCGTTGGAGAAGATCCGGGCCCTCGGCATCGAGCCTTTTCCTGCGGCCGAATACTCCGTCACTGCCAATAGCAAGGATATCCAAGCGTCCTTTCAGGATGATGCCCCGCCACGGGACGTCTCCATCGCTGGCCGCGTGATGAGCGTGCGCGTGATGGGCAAGGCCGCCTTCGCCGTGCTGCGCGACGGCCAGGGCGACCAGCAGCTCTACATCATGCGGGACGACATCGCCCCCGGCGAGGACAAGGCGATGTACAACGAGTTCTTCAAGAAGCTGCTCAACCTCGGCGACTTCATAGGGGTGAAGGGCTTCGTTTTCCGCACCCGCACTGGTGAGATCACCGTGCATGTGAAGGAGCTGATACTGCTTGCCAAATCATTGCGCCCGCTGCCCACACCGAAGACCGACGAGGAAGGGAACGTGTTCGGTGCCTTCGGCGATCCCGAGCTGCGCTACCGCATGCGCTACGTGGACCTCATCGTGAATCCGAACGTAAAGGAGACCTTTCTCAAGCGCGCCCGGATATTCGATGCGATGCGGAAGTGCTTCCAAGAGGCTGGCTACATCGAAGTGGACACGCCCGTATTGCAAGCCATTCCCGGCGGCGCTGCGGCGCGACCGTTCGAGACACACCACAACGCGCTGGACGTCCCCTTTTACCTGCGTATCGCCAACGAGCTCTATCTGAAGCGCCTCATCGTGGGCGGCTTCGACGGCGTGTTCGAGTTCAGCCGGAACTTCCGCAACGAGGGCATGGACCGCACCCACAACCCGGAGTTCACCGTGATGGAACTCTACGTCGCCTACAAGGACTACCGCTGGATGATGAACTACATCGAAGGCGTGTTCACCGCCGTGGCCAATGCCGCCAATGGCGCGCCCACCGCCACCTTCCAAGGCAAGGAGATCAGCTTCAAGGCGCCGTTCAAACGCATCACCATGTGCGGCGCGATCAAGGAGAAGGTCGGCCAAGACGTGCTTGAGATGGACGAACGCGCACTAGGCGAACTCTGCAAGCAGCACGGCATCGAGGTGACGGCCAGCATGGGCAAAGGCAAGTTGATCGATGAGCTCTTCAGCGAACTCGTGCAGCCGGATCTCATCCAGCCCACTTTCGTGATGGACTTCCCGCTGGAGATGAGTCCGCTCTGCAAGAAGCACCGGGACGACGACCGCCTCACCGAGCGCTTCGAGCTCTATATCGCCGGCTTCGAAGTGGCCAACGCCTACAGCGAATTGAACGACCCCATCGACCAGCGCGAACGCTTCGAGGCACAACTGAAGTTGATGGAACGCGGCGACGACGAGGCCATGTTCATCGACCGCGATTTCCTGCGCGCGCTCGAGTACGGCATGCCCCCGACAAGTGGCATCGGCATTGGCATGGACCGCTTGGTGATGCTGCTTACTGACAATCCCGCGATCCAGGAAGTGCTGTTATTCCCCCAAATGCGGCCGGAGAAATTCGATTGAGCAGACGATCGCGTTTCAGGAGGTCATTCAATGACCTTCACGCTCGTCATCCTATCCCCTACCACCAGCCGTTGCGCCACATCCATCCCGCTCACCACATGAGCGAAGCGGGTGTAGCGCCCATCCAAATGCGGCGCTGGTGCGAGCATAAAGAAGAACTGGCAACTCTCGGAGTCGCGGCCAGACGAAGCAATGCCGACCGCTCCCGTATCGAAGCCGTTGAAGCCGATCTCCGTGCGCATGGTCCAATCCATGCCGCCGAAGCCATCTCCGCGCGGGCAGCCGCCCTGGGCCACGAAATCCGGCACTACGCGATGGTAGTACTTGCCGTTGTAGAACTCGGCCGTGACCAGTGAATCGAAAACGACGCAAGTACCCGGTGCAGCATCGGGCTCAATGGCGATCACGATGTCGCCCTTAGTTGTGGTGATGCGGTATTCTTTGTCTTGCCGAAGCGTGTCAAGTCGTGCTCGATCGATCGGATGGTTGAATGGAGGACCTTGGTGCGGCGGCGCTGGAAGACCATCCCGCTTGGCTGCCACTTGATCGAGCTCCTGCAGTGTTTCCAGATCACGGATCGGATGCATTGCGGCGCGTGCCTTTGCTTCCGTAGCACTATCCAATACTGACGCGATAACATGAGCATCCTCCTTCTGCAGTTCATCGGCAGCAGCGGCGATCAATCCAGCGTCACCCGTTTCGAAAGCGACTCGGAGTGGTGAAGTCAATGAAGAGGAAAGGGCTTTCGAAGTCTTTTGTCCGTGCGGCGCGTTTTCTCTCACACGTGTGATCGCACACGCGAAAGCAGACTGACTCTCCACCGCAGGCCACGGCATTTTCATCCAAGCGATCAAGCTGTCCACGGGTACCATGTTCATTCGCGCTTGCATCAATGCTGCGCGCACGTAGGGATCGGCATATTGTTGCCAGATGCTGTTCAGTAGCGCCGTGGCCACATTGCGCGTTCCCTCGTCGCCGAACTTCACGGCAAGTCCGTAGAGCGGGATCTTGACCATCACATCGGCGTTCTCCTGCCCGGCCGTCCAACATGCTTCGCCATTAAGGTTCTTCATGCCTTCCAGCAACTCCACGGCTGTGGACCGCACACCAGGGAAACTGTCATTCACCGCTTGCAGAAGTTGAGGTGCAGCAGCCTCCCCAACAATGGACGCATATCCACGCAAGGCAGCGACGCGGATCTTCGGGTTCGGGTCGTGCAGCAGACCGGTCACCGTGTTCTTCGCCAGCGTGTCGCTAAAACTCTTCATGCCTGCGAGCAGCAACAGTTTCACGTCTGGATCACCCTCGCGCAGTAAGAGTTCAACGTAGCGCTGCTCCACCGGTGCCCACTTCTCCTTCGGCATCCGGCGTAGCACTTCCGCGATGCACGCCCGTTGGTAGCCGCTGCTCTTCACGAAGGCCGCGATCAGTTCTTCCGGATCATGATCGGGTTTCGCACGCATCAACGCCCGGAATGACGCCGCATAGAACGCGGACGACATCGCGGGATCCGTCTCCTTCAACGCTTGGATCGCTATGGCTTTCACGGCATTCGTATCGGCGATGAAGCTCAAGGCCCACGCGGCAGCGCGGCGCACAGCGGGCTCTTCATCACTCATCGCTGTGATCAATCCATCGCGCGTGGTACTGTCCTGCACGCTGGCGAACGCCATGGCCGCAGCCTCGCGCACAACGTTTGTCGAGTCGCGCAACAAGGCCAACAATGCCTTGCTGTCGCGATGATCTTGCGCCTCCAGCACAGGTATCAAGCGCGCATCGGACCATTTGTTGGCCGGAGGCGGAATGAACTTCGTCGCTGGCGGATTTCCGCAGCCAAGAGCCAGAACGCAGAGCAGGATCAGGGAGATCTTCATCGGTGGGCTTGATGGCTTGGGAGCGCAAGTTGCGACCGATCGCTGCGAACACTCCGGAAGTTCTTCTTGTTCCATGGTCCCGACCTTTGTACCCTGCGCCTCCGCAGATCAAAACATCTCATCAACCGCTACGGCGGAACCAGCATGTCCAGCACCAAAGCCTACGCCGCGCAAAGCGCCACTTCCCCTCTCGAACCCTTGACCATCGAGCGCCGCGCGCCCGGCCCGCATGACGTGGTGATCGACATCGCCTACTGCGGTGTCTGCCATTCGGATGTTCACACCGCGCGCAACGAGTGGGGCGGCACGCGCTACCCCGTGGTGCCGGGGCATGAGATCGTTGGTACCGTGAAGGAAGTGGGCAGCGCTGTCACCCAATGGAAACTTGGACAGACGGTGGGCGTGGGCTGCATCGTGGACAGCTGCCGCGAATGCGCTTCCTGCAAAGAACATGAGGAGCAGTTCTGCGAGAAGGGCATGACGGGCACCTACAACGCCATCGAACGCGCGACCGGAAAGGTGACGCAGGGCGGCTATTCCACGGGCATCGTGGTGGACGAGAACTACGTGCTGCGCATTCCGGAGGGCATGCCACTGGACCGCACGGCACCGTTGCTGTGCGCGGGCATCACCACCTATTCGCCGCTGCGCCGGAACATCAAGGCGGGCGACAAAGTGGGCGTGGTGGGCCTCGGCGGACTGGGCCACATGGCGGTGAAGATCGCGAAGGCGATGGGCGCGCATGTCACCATGATCAGCCATTCGGAAAGCAAGCGCGCCGATGCCAAGAGCTTGGGCGCTGACGACTTCCTCAACTCGCGTGAAGAGGGTGTCTTCAAGACCAACGCACAACGCTTCGACTTCATCCTCGACACCGTTTCCGCACAGCACGATTACAACGCCTACCTCGGCCTACTTCGCCGCGATGGGAAGATGGTCTTGGTAGGCATGCCGGATGCCTCCCCCATCCATGCGAGTTCACTGGTCTTGAAGCGCCGAAGCTTAGGTGGTTCGTTGATCGGCGGCATCAAGGAGACGCAAGAGATGCTGGACTTCTGCGCGAAGCACAAGGTCTTGAGCGACATCGAGGTGATACCCATGGACCAGATCAACACGGCCTACGAGCGCATGCTGAAAAGCGATGTGCGCTACCGTTTTGTGATCGATATGAAGTCGATGAAGGGATAGGCACAGAAGGCTTTCGGCGTTCCGCATCTGCTTATTCTGGATTACCGTGCTGCCGTGAAACCCGGCTGCCCCGCCTGTCAAGATCGCCTAACTTCGCCTAACGGACCGCTTGGCCATGGACTACCGAAAGATCATCACCATCAACCCCGACCGTCGGTTCGGCAAGCCGTGTGTTCGTGATACGCGGATCACGGTTTACGATGTGCTGAGTTGGCTTGCCGCGGGCATGAGCAATGCGCAGATCATTGAGGACTTTCCACAATTGAACGAAACCGACATTCGCTCTTGTTTGGCCTTTGCGGCCGAACGCGAACAAACACTCCGGCGTGCATCGTGAAACTGCTCTTGGACGAGAACATCTCACATCGGCTCCTGCGGGCGATCATAGAGGAATTCCCAGGGTCCGTGCATGTCAATTTTGCCGAGGTTCCATTGCGAAGCGATCACGTCATCTGGAATTATGCCAAGGAGCATCATTTCACGATCCTGACATTTGACAGCGACTTCGTGCAGATCGCCGCGTTGCGAGGTACGCCGCCCCGGGTGATCCTCCTGCAACTTCGGAACCCGTCCTACCCGGAGATCGCCCGGTTGCTTCTGGCGAAAAGGACCTCCATTGCGGAATTCATTTCCGACAATTCCAAGGATGCATCCGGCGTGATGGGGCTCTCTGCCTGACCGCCCTCCGTTCCCTTCGGTACCTTCGCGGCCCTGATCATATCCATGGATTTCATCAAACTCACAGGCCTCACCGCCTTACTTCTTTCTCCATTCGCAGCACAAGCGCAAACGCTGATGCCCGATGCGCAGGCCATCCAGCAGATGCGCAGCGACGTCTACACCCTTGCCGACGACAGCATGCAAGGCCGTGAGACCGGCACCACCGGCGAGCACATGGCCGGCGCCTATATCGTTGGCCGCTTCAAGGCGATCGGCCTCACCCCACGAGGAGACAGCACCGGCTACCTCAACGCCTTCAACTTCGCGGCACTGCCGCATTCCGGCCCGGACAACGTCTTGCAGCTCGGCCACAACAAACTGAAGCTCGGTGACGATTTCTATCCGCTGGGCTACTCCGCCAATGCACAGGTGCTCACCCGCGTGGCCCGCTGCAAGTACGGCATCCTCGCTCCCGAGTTGAACCGCAATGATTTCGACGGCGTGGACGTGACGGACCATGCCGCGTGCATGAGCATCAGCTCGCCTGACGGCATCCACCCACACTCCAAATGGCTTGTGCACAACGACCTGCGCTCGCGCATCAACGACGCGATCAAACTCGGTGCCGACGCGATCATCTTCTACAACGATGACCCCGACAAGGCCGACGATCCGCCCGAGGATTTTGAGATGAAGCTGCAGCCCTGCTCCGTTCCGGTGGTCTTCCTCACCAAGAGCGGCTTCGCGAAGCTGGGCCAGGATGGTGATGCCGTCGCGATCCACACGGACATCATCCGCGAGCAGAAGACCGGGCACAACGTCGTCGGTTTCATCAACAACCACAAGCCCTACACGGTGGTGATCGGCGCGCACTACGACCACCTCGGCTTCGGCGGCGAAGGCTCGCTCTACCGCGGCGCACCTGCGATCCACAACGGTGCGGACGACAATGCGAGCGGCGTGGCCGTGCTGATGCAACTCGCGGCGGACCTGCAGAAAATGCCGAACGCGAAGAAGAACAACTACCTCTTCATCGCTTTCAGCGGCGAGGAGAAAGGACTCTACGGATCCAGCTCGTGGACCAAGCATCCCACGTTGTCGATCGACAGCCTCACCTACATGATCAATATGGACATGGTTGGCCGCTTGGACAGCACGAGCGACCTTGCGATCAACAGCATCGGTACCTCGCCTTCGTGGCCCGGCATCGCCAACCTGAAGGTGGGCGACTTCAAGATCAAGACGACCGAGGGCGGCATCGGGCCCAGCGACCACACCAGCTTCTATCTGCGGAATGTGCCCGCGATCCACTTCTTCACCGGCAGCGAGGCGGACTACCACAAACCGAGTGACGACGCGGACAAGGTGAACTATCCCGGCATGCTCCGCGTGGCCCGTTACATCGAAGCGGTGATCACCACGATGAACGACAGCACCAAACTGGTCTTCACCAAGACCGCCGATACCGACACTTCGGAAGCACCGCGCTTCACCGTTACCCTCGGCGTGGTGCCGGACTACATGTATGATGGCAAGGGCCTGCGCATCGATGGCGTCACGGAGGGAAAGACCGCATCGGTCGCCGGATTGAAAACGGGCGATGTGGTGATCAAGATGGGTGATCATGAAACACCCGACATGATGGGCTACATGAAGGCGCTCGGCATGTTCAAGAAGGGCGACGAGACCAACGTGGACGTGCTGCGCGATGGCAAACCGATGACCATCCACATCAAATTCCAATGAGTGCAAAGCGTATCGCCGTGATCGGCGCCGGCTCGTGGGGCACCGCGCTGGTAAAGCTCCTCACCGGCACGCAGGAAAGCGTAGGCTGGTGGGTGCGCCGCCAAGAGACGATCGACCACATCAACACCTACGGCCACAATCCGGACTACACCAGCGGGGCGCAATTCGATGTGCAGCGCTTGGCCATGGACACGGATATCCGCGCTGTTGTGAAGAACGCGGACGTCGTTGTCTTCGCGGTGCCCAGCGCATTCCTGAAGACCGCCATAGACCAGTTGGAGCCGGATGCGTTGAAGGGCAAGACCTGCTTCAGCGCCGTGAAGGGCATCGTGCCGGAGACGAACCAGATCGTGGGCGAATATCTTTTCACGCATTGGGGCGTGCAGAAGAACGACCTCGGCATCATCTGCGGTCCGTGCCATGCGGAAGAGGTGGCGCTTGAACGCCTGAGCTACCTCACCATCGCCAGCCAAGACCCCGAAAAGGCAAAGCTCATGGGCGATGCCTTGGCGGGGCGCTTCCTGAAGACCACACTCAGCGACGACATCTACGGCACCGAGTACGCAGCGATCCTGAAGAACGTGATCGCGGTCTGCGCGGGCATCAGCGTCGGTCTCGGCTACGGCGACAACTTCCGCGCAGTGCTGGTGAGCCGCGCCATCCAGGAGATCGAACGCTTCGTAACCGCGGTGCATCCCATCACGCGCGACATCAACGAACCCGCCTACCTCGGCGACCTGTTGGTGACGGCCTATTCCACCTTCAGCCGCAACCGCGAGTTCGGCACCATGGTGGGCAAGGGCTACAGCGTGAAGGCAGCGCAGATGGAGATGAAGATGATCGCCGAAGGCTACTACGCCGTGAAGTGCGTTCACGCTATCAACGCCAAGCTGGGCGTGGACATGCCGATCTCCGATGCCACTTACCGCATGCTCTACGAACGCATCGCACCGACGATCGAGATGCGCTTGCTCAGCGATAAACTGGCGTGATCGATCATGTCAACACTCCGCTTCCACTGGGATTTTATGGGGCCTGATGCCAAGCCCACCGCCGAGCACTTCTGCCGGCACTTAGTGGAGTTCTGTGCAAGCAATCACGTTGCCGATCCGCGCACCTTCACCACCATGGAGCAAGGCCGTTGCGTGGCATCCCTGGAATGCGACGAGAAGCACATGCTGCTCATCCGAGACCGGCTGCGGCCGAAGCGTGCGGAACGACTCGCGGAGTAGTGATCGAGCGCTAAAAACCAAGTGGTATAAGCG
>JBEPUG010000140.1:0-9150 GCA_041691695.1 Flavobacteriales bacterium | reverse complement strand
GGGGGCCCGCGTCATTTGTTTAAACGCGACCGCCCCGGTCCTATAACATCCGCCGGGCCGTCTCGCGAGGGCGCGCCGGCCTTTTCTGTTCTGCAGCAGTTCCGTACTGGGATCTGGCAGGTGTACAAAGCGAGATCTACGGTGTTGGCACCCTGAAGCGCCGAACGTGGTCTTTCGATCGTCATCCGCTTGTCGATCAGGTCTTTCGCATCCATACCTTGGCACCAGCACCTATCCACCCGAACATGAAAAAAACACTACTCTTCCTCGCGGCATGCTTCGGCATGCTCGGAGTGAACGCACAGAACACCTGCGCCACCGCCATACCCCTTATCGCAGCGACATACAACTGCACATTTGCTGCAGGATCGCAAGTTCCCGATCCTCAATGTACTCCTAGTACTGGAGTAGCTACGAAGGGGCATTGGTATAGCTATACCTCTCCGGTAGATACAACGGTCACGGTCAGCACAGCGACCAGTGGACTGGACACACGTGTGCATGTGTATACAGGAAGTTGCAGTGCGTTGGTCTGCTATGCCGGAGATGATGACAGCGGCCCGGGCCTCACAGCGGTATGTACCTTCAATGTTCTAGCAGGGGTGACCTATACCATCGCCTTCGACAATGCATGGAGTTCCACGACATTCACCTTCACCCTTTCCCTCAGTGGGCCTATTGTTCCGCCAGAGGGGCTCGTTACGTTCACCCAAACACCATTGACCGGCGTTCAGGGCAGTATTTTCGGGGTGGTGGATATGAACGGCGACTTTCTGGATGACGTGGTATCGATAGGCAGCACCAACATCAACGTCCTGCAACAACAAGCCGACGGTAGTCTCGTTGCGCACAACTATGCCGCCATCTCATCCGATCCGGCCGTATGGAGCATGTCCGCCGGCGACCTGGACAACAACGGTTACAATGATCTGCAATATGGCGGCGGCGGTAGTGTCACCTACATGATGGCGAACAGCACCGGAACGGGTTATACAGCAGTGCCCTTTCCACAGTACGTCTTCCCCCAGCGCGGCAACATGGTGGATATCAACAACGATGGGTGGTTGGATGCGTTCATGTGCCACGACCAGGACTCAAGTGTCTATTATATCAACGATGGGACTGGTGGGCTTACCTATCATCAAGGCGGTTTCGGTTTGGACTGCGGCAACTATGGCAGCATCTGGACCGACTACGATGGCGATGGCGATATCGATCTTTTCATCGCCAAGTGCGGCTGCGATGCGGTTGACGTGATGATGCGCAACAACGGGGACGGCACCTTTACTAACGTTGCCGTCCCCGAAGGCTTCGGCGACGACCAACAGAGCTGGTCCAGCGCTTGGGGCGACTTCGACAATGATGGTGACATGGATGCCCTCATCGGCTCCAGTGGGAGTACCTACCACAAGCTTATGCGTAATAATGGTGACGGCACCTTTACCAATGTCACCGCGGGTTCCGGCTTCGACACCTTCGGAGGTACCAGCATTGAGTGGAACACGCGTGATTTCAATAACGATGGCTATCTGGATATTATCGGCGGTGGTACGATCATGTATGGGAACGGCGACCTGACCTTCTTCTCTCCGAATGATGATGGGCCTGCCAATGGCGCCATTGGGGACATCAACAACGACGGCTTCCTTGATATCGTTGGCTATAACGGAGCTTACATCAATAGCGGCAATTCCTTTCATTGGCTTACGGTGAACCTCATAGGCACGGCCAGCAATAGGAATGGTATAGGTGCCAAGGTCTACGTGACCAGCTCCTTGGGCACGCAGATGCGCGAGATCCGCAGCGGCGATGGCTTCAGGTATATGAGCAGCCTCAATGCGCATTTCGGATTAGGCCAGGACAGCACGATATATATGGTGGAGGTCCGTTGGCCTTCCGGCGATGTGGACCAACTCTACGGCCCGGCCATCGATGGTTCCGTACTGATCACCGAAGGCACCTTGGGCAACACCAGCGGTGTGGCCACTATGGAAGCAAATGCGGATGGTGCCATCTATCCGAACCCGGTCGCGGATGTGCTGACGGTGGCCGGCCTGGAGGGAGCGCATAACAACGAGGTCGCTGTGATCGATGTCACTGGAAAGCGCGTGCTGGAAGGACAACTGAAGAGCAGCCGGTTGGATGTGTCCACATTGCGGTCCGGCGTGTATATGCTCTCCATACGAGTGGGTGAGCGTTCGGTTCAGCATCGCTTCGTGAAGCAGTAGGAGTATCGAAACCTTAAAAGAGCCCGGGCCGTAAAGTCCGGGCTCTCTTTTTGGGTCGCCGTATCACCATGCAGCAAGACGAACTGGTCCTTGTTGGCCTAGCTTGCACGAAATTCCCAAGAATAAAATGACGACCAAGCGAGCCACACTACGCAAAGGAAAAACCAGCCTCGGTAAGACAGTGGCCACGAAGAAAGATACGCGTGCCAAGCGCAAAACCGTAACTGCCAAGCGCATGGCCAATGCCGCCAATCTGGTCGCACCGGCCAAGAAGGCAACAGCCAAAGTGCCTAAAACGGTAGCGAAGAAAAAGGCCGACAAGAAATAGGCGTGCTCGACCGACGGCCGCGATCGGTCCTGCTTTCGCTTTCCGGTCCCACGCCCTTGGACAACCAACCGTCCGCGTATGCGTATCGGCTCCGTCCGGACCTGTTCCGGGCGGTCCCATGCGATCCAGCGCCCATACCTTCCGCACGCCTACCGTGGAGCCGCAGAGCACCAATCATATCGCGCACAAGAAGCCGAATTACACGGTGGAAGGTGGCCTCGCACGGTACCTGGCGAAGCACGGGCGCAATACGCCGATCCCGATCGCCTATGAGGACCTGCTGAGGCACGATGGATTGATGGCCCAGCAAGGCCTGGACGGTAAAGAGACCTTGTGGACCACCGTGATGCTGCGTCCCTCGGAACTGGAGGATGTGCATGAGCGGCTGGTTGAATTGTACCAAGTGTTGATCGGCTACGGCCGTGCCTTGCCGTACCTGCGCGTGGCCAGCATTGATTTCTGTGGCTACGGGAACAGCCAGCCTTTCCGAATCAAGATCCTCAACTTGATCAACGACAATCACGACTATTACTATATCAAGAAGGCCGATGCCAGCCGCGTGTACGGCCTGGAACTGGAGCATCTGCTCAGCCCCAACAAGATCAATTACATCTGCACGGGCACCACGCTGGTGGAGGAGCACATCATCGGGGTGCCGGGTGACGACTTCATGCAGGACCCGCGCAAGTACGGTGGCAACTTCAATCCCGTGCGGCTGTGCAAGGAGTTCGTCAAATTCAATGAACGCTGTTTCGTGAGGCTGCTGGGCGATATGCGCGCCTACAACTTCGTGGTGGACGTGACGCAGGACTTCGACCAGGCGCAGTACCGCTTGCGCAGCATTGATTTCGACCAGCAGAGCTTCGAGGGTCGACACCGCATCTACCTGCCGCAGTACTACAAGGAGAACCTGGGATTCGTATTGCTCGCGCGGGAACACATCAGCCCTGAGACCGCGGAACAGTATGCCCACGAGGAACGGTCCTTGCTGCGCAAGCGTTACCAAGTGGGTGCGGCGCAGGTGACGGAACTGCTCGATGTGATGCGCAACGAGCACATCAGCAAGCCTGAATACGTGGAGAACCTGCGTAACGAACTAGCCGAGTATCACGAGCATGTCGCCTTCCGGGAATGCGCCACGATGGGAGATATCCTGCACATGCAAATGCAGGTGATGCTTGACCTTTAGGTGGGCGTTACGTCTGGCATCTCAAGCGGCGATCGAAAGAGGTGTATCGCAACTAGGAAGACGCGGGTTCATCCAACGAGATGTTTCCTTGTCCCGGCAATCGCTCTGAATGACGACCGGGTCCAAACACTAGTGATCTCTCAAGCGATACCGTCCGGGACGAAGAGCGTGCCCGCTCCGGCTTTCAGGACAACATAGGCCCGCCGCCACGGCTCATCGCCAAGCATCCGCCATTTATGCGCGGTGCCAGTGGTATCCAAGGCGATCAGCACATCGCCTGGTCGAAGGATGAAGGTGTGCCCATCGCGCACGGTGAATTCCAACGTTCCACTGAGTGTGATCACGTACTGGGCTTCCGGGGCCGTATGCCAGTCCAAGTTGCCATGAGAAGCTGTTTCGGCGAAGTGGATGGAACACACCTCGTCCGGTTCATGCTCCTTCACACTACCGGTCTCGAAGTGGGAATTGCCATCTGCACCGGTGAAGAGTTTATAGGCCTTGATCATGGTACAAAGTTCGGCCATGCGGTCAAAGACGCAGTGCCGGGGATCTCAATGAGCGATGGGATACTCCCGCTCGCCGAAGATCGCTGTGCCGATGCGCACCATCGTACTGCCCGCTGCGACAGCTTCGTCCGCATCGCCGCTCATGCCCATGGAGAGTTCTTTGAACAGCGAAGCGTCCAGACCTTCGTTGCATTGCAATTCCTTCAGCAAAGAGGACATGCCGTTGAATTCATTGCGCACTTGCACCATGTCCTCCGTGTTCGTGGCCATGCCCATCAGTCCGCGGAAACGCAGTTCTGGCCAGCGCTTGGAGAGATCAGTACCGACGACCAGTGCACGTATTTCCTCTGGAAGGAAGCCATGCTTTGTTTCCTCATCCGCGATATGGATCTGAAACAAGGCATCTATGGTGCGACCTTCTGAACGGGCGCGCTTGGCCAGTTCGTCCGCCAGTGCCTCGCGATCCACGCCATGCACCAAGTGCACGAAGGGCGCGATGTATTTCACCTTGTTCGTCTGGAGGTGCCCGATGAAATGCCAATCGATATCGGCTGGAAGCACCGGCTGCTTGTCCCGGAGTTCCTGTGGATAGTTCTCGCCGAAGGCCCGTTGGCCAAGATCGTACAGCGCTTGTATCTCTTCCACGCTGCGCATCTTGCTCACAGCGATCAGCTTCACCCGAGGAGTCAGCGTTGCCTTCACCCGGGCATAGCGATCGGCCAATGCCGCGGTATCCATTAATTGTCCTCCAGCGAATAGATGGTGAGTCCGCTGCGAAGCTTGGGCTCGATCCAAGTCGTCTTTGGCGGCATGCATCCGCCGCTGTCGGCCACGGCGGTGAGCTCATCGAAGCGCACCGCGCGCAGGTGGAAGGCCACATCGGCCTTGCCGTCCAGCACCAAGCGCTCCAGTTCTGCGATGGTCTGCGTGCCGGGAACGAATTGGATGCGCGGGTCCGTGCGCAGATCGCCGATGCCGAGCACGGGGCCGAGCACGCTGGTGCTAAGTCGCGTGGCGTCCAACGTGTCCACGGGAGTGGTGCCGCCGACGACGTTGGGCAAGGTGAGCACATGCCAGCCGCTGTGCGTGCGCAACTGAACAGTGCCTTTTATCGGCTCGGAAGGACCGTTCGGCAAGGAGGACAAGGTCCCCACTTGGCGCAGTTCCTCGAGAAAGTCGGCCTCCGAAAGGTTGTTGAGGCCCTTCACTGTGCGGTCGAAATTGAAGATGTGCAATTCCGGTCGCGGTACCATGAAGGCGAGGAACCAGGCTTTCGGGTCATCGCCCTGCGCTCCAGAACTCTCCGCCAGTCGGGCACTGCTCGCGCAACGGTGATGCCCGTCCGCGATGTATAGTGCATCCATGCGCGCGAAGCGTTCCTGCATCGCCTTTACTTGTACGGGGGAGTCGACCTTCCAGAAGCGGTGCCGAACCTCGTCCGTTGTGGCGAAGTCGTACAGTACTGGCTGCGCTGCTATAGCGTCGAGTTCTGCCTCGAAGCCGGGCGTCTCCGGAACCGCCAAAAGCACGGGCTCGGCGTTGACCCCTGTATGGTCCAAGTAGTCCTTGAAAAGTTCTTCGCGTGCGGTGAGGGTGAGTTCGTGCTTCTTCACACGCCCTTCCAGGTAATCCGACACGCTTACCGCCCCAATGATGCCGCGCGAGGTGAAGGTGGCGCAGCTTTGCTCGTAGAGGTAGAAGGCGGGATGCTCTTCGCGTTGAAGGATGCCCCGTTCGGTGAACTCGGTGAATTTGTTCCGTACGCCGTCGAAGTGCTCTGCGCGCGAAAGGCCTTGTCGGTCGTGATCCGCGTACACGATATGCAGGAAGGAGTAGGGGTTGCCGGCGAGCTTTTCACGCAGTTGCTCGGGGGAATAGGTAAGGAAAGAGCGCGAACCCACCAGATGAGCCGTGTGCGCCGCAGGACGCCAGGCCCGGAATGGGCGCACCTTGATCATCCGCGACCCACGGTCACCTCATCACGCCAAGCCATCAGCAGCTCCACCAGCTCGCCGCCGATGCGCTCCTGCGCCTCACCTGTGGCCGCCCCGATGTGCGGGCTCAGGCTCACGTTTGGCAGGCCCAATATGTCAATGCGTGGCGTTGGCTCATTGTTGTAGACGTCCAATCCGGCCGCTTTCACCATGCCGCTCTTCATGGCAGCGATCAGCGCGTCCTCATCGACGGAGTTGCCGCGTGCGGTGTTCAGGATGATCATGCCGGGCTTCATCTTGGCGAACTCATCGGGGCCGAGCACCGCGCTGCCGTCGCGTTTGGCGGGCACGTGCAGGGTGATGACATCACTCTGTTCGAGAAGCTCCTCCAAGGGAAGCATCTTGATGCCCACACGCACGGTATCACCGTTGAAGGGCACTTCTAGGTGGTCCACGGTGGAGCTGTTGTCGGTGTAGACCACCTTCATTCCGTTGCCGATCGCGTAGCGCGCCACCCATTTACCGATGCGGCCGAAGCCGATGATGCCCAAGGTCTTTCCGCGGAGCTCCGTGCCGTTGCCGTATTCCTTCTTCATCTCCTTGAAGGCCGTGGCGCCCTCGGTGGGCATGCGCCGGTTGGCCTTATGGAGGTCACGCACAAGACTGTAGAGGTGGGCCATAACGAGCTCGGCCACGCTGATGCTGCTGCTGGCCGGGGTGTTGATCACGCGCAGTCCCTTCTCCTTGGCATAGGCCACATCGATGTTGTCCATGCCCACACCACCGCGGCCGATCAGCTTGAGACCCGGGCAGGCGTCAATGAGGTCCTTGCGCACCTTGGTGGCGCTGCGAACCAGCAGGGCGTCGACCTTTTCGGTGTTCAAATAGGCGATGAGTTCGTCCTGGGGAACGAAGTTGGTGGTGATGGTGAAGCCCTCTTCGAGGAGCTGTTCCTTGGCCGGGGCCGAGATACCGTCGTTGGCGTGTACGCGCATGTTGATCACCCGTTCTTTTTTGCGAATTGCTCCATTACTTCCGTTAGCGCTTGAACGCTCTCGATGGGCAGAGCGTTGTACATGCTCGCACGATATCCGCCTACACTGCGGTGGCCGCGGATGCCGCTGATGCCCGCTTCCTTCCACATCGCGTCGAAGGCGGGTTCCAAGGCAGCGTCCTTCAGGACGAAGGTGGCGTTCATTTCAGAGCGATCTTCTTTGGCGGTGGTGCCTTGGAAGATCGGCAGGCGGTCCACGGTGGAGTAAAGTAGCTCGGCCTTCTTGGCGTTGCGCTTGGCGATCTCGGGGATGCCGCCGATGCTCTTCATCCATTCCAGCGTGAGCATGATCACGTAGATCGGGAACACGGGCGGCGTGTTGTACATGCTGTCCTTGGAAGCATGATTGGCCAGGTCCATCATCGGGCTCAGCGTGCGACCCGTCTTGCCGAGTGCGGCGGGGTCGAAGAGATACATGGTGGCACCGGCAGGGCCCATGTTCTTCTGCGCACCTGCATAGATCATCGCGAAGTCGGCCACGTTCACCGGACGGCTGAAGATGTCACTGCTCATGTCGCAGATCATCGGCACCGGGCTCTTGGGGAACTGCTTGAACTGCGTTCCGAAGATGGTGTTGTTGCTGGTGAAGTGGAAGAAATCCACGTTGTTAGGGATGGTGAAACCCTTGGGGATGTAGCTGAAGTTCTTGTCCTCGCTGCTGGCCACCACTTCGGCACCACCCGCGAGCTTCGCCTCCTTGATGGCGCGCTTGGCCCATTCGCCCGTGTTGACATAGGCACCCTTGCCGCCGGTCTTCATGAAGTTCTGTGGGACCAGATGGAAGCCCATGCTGGCACCACCGCCGAGGAAGATCGTTTGGTAGTGATCGGGCGCACCCAACAGGTCCTTGACCGATTGGCGAGCCTTGGCCATCACGGCCTCGAAGGGCTTGCTGCGGTGGCTGATCTCAAGGATGCTCATGCCGATTCCGTCGAAGTCAAGTATCGCTTGGGACGCTTTCTCAAAGACCTCTTGGGGCAGGATGCAAGGGCCGGCGCTGAAGTTGTGGACTTTCATGGTTGTTGCGGTAGGCATGAGAAATTGGATTTGGCGCCGCGAAGGTAGCCGTTCGGTTTTGGTCAGGGAATAGGCTTCGGTGGACCGTGATGGGCTTGATCCGACCGTGGTTTCCGCAGGATCTTGTCTGCCACACTGGTTCCGCACTCGCGGAGTGCTGCAAAGGACGCAGATAGTTAATGCCCGATATGCATCAGGACTCCGGACGGAATGTGGATGGTGCAGATGCGGCCTGACCGAACTCCCAACGTCAGCGCTGGGATGTGCCAAGCGATCACCTTCTGGCGCCTGCGGCAAGGCCTTTCACCGGGATCAAAAAGCCTTTCATTTCGCACTGCTGTCGCCAAGGTCTGCCTGAAATAAATAGTCCAATTCATCCAACGGCGTGGCGCCGTGTTGTCGTGTCGCGAATGACGGACCACATCACACATCCGAGCTGGCCCTCGAGATGACGACCGCATGGAACGTGGTGATCACCGCTCCTCCTTCGGCGGCGCGTTGTAGGGCTTGCTGCGGCCGCTCTGGCGCAGGTCGATGTCGCGCTGGTAGTTCCAGTGGCCCTTGTCCCAATTGTAAGAATCGAAGCTGAGATCGGGCGCCATGAAGGCAGGGTTGCCGTCGAACTCCGGGTTGATGGCGGAAAGATGGTCCAGCACGATGGCCTTGCGGTCAGCGTCCCACTGAAGTTGCATGGTGGCCTGGGTGGTGTAGGCGAAGATGTGACGTCGGATGCGGTTGCCATCGTTGAAGATGTTGGCGCCGAAGTGCGGCGTGGAGCCACCGAAGCTGAGCACCTCGATCACCTTGCGCGTCTCCGTGTCGCTGACGCCCTTCCAGCCCAGTAGCGTGTAGTAGGTCTTGCCACCCTTTTTCACCGGAACCACCGCGTAGTAC
>JBEPUG010000139.1:0-9151 GCA_041691695.1 Flavobacteriales bacterium | reverse complement strand
GTGAGTCCGGCTCAAGACTCATGACTAAAAGACTCACGACTATCCATTCCTCAAACACTCACCTGCGGATAACTGGAATATCGAAGTTCACTCGGTCTTGAACGCGCCGATACTTTCACCCCATGTCCCGCAGCTCCCATTCCACCACGGCCGTGCTGATCCTCGGCGCGCTGTTCTTCCTCTTCGGCTTCGTCACGTGGATCAACGGGCCACTGATCAGTTATCTCAAGATCGTCTGCGAACTGAAGAGTGGCGCCGAACCCTTCTATGTCACCTTCGCCTTTTACATAGCCTACTTCGTCACCGCGCTGCCGATGGCCTGGGTACTCGGCCGCACCGGCATGAAGAACGGCATGATGTACGGCCTATGGACGATGGCGCTGGGCGCGATCCTCTTTATTCCCGCCGCGCATGATCGCTCTTACGGACTTTTTCTCACCGGCCTCTTCATCATCGGCACGGGCCTGTCCCTGCTACAAACGGCGAGCAATCCATACATCACCGTGGTGGGGCCGATCGAAAGCGCGGCGTCACGGATCAGCGTGATGGGCATCTGCAACAAGATGGCGGGCGTGCTTGCACCTTTTGTCGTAGGTGCGCTGCTAATGGGTGATGCGGACACCATCCAATCCGAAGTGGCCATGCTACACGGAGCTGCACTGAATACACGTCTGGACGAGATCGCGATGCGGATCATCATACCTTATGGTGTGATGGCAGTCGTCCTCTTCGGCCTTGGCTTGTTGGTGCGCTACTCCCCGCTTCCCGAGCTGGATCCCGAGGTGGACGCACCCGGTGTAAGCACTGACGGTCGCAGCATTTTCTCTTTCCCCAACCTCATGCTCGGCGTGTTGGCGCTCTTCCTCTATGTCGGCGTGGAAGTGATGGCCGGCGATACCATTGGCATCTACGGTCAATCGCAGGGCATGCCGCTCAGCGCGACGAAGCACCTCACCAGCTACACGCTCATCTGCATGGTGATCGGCTACATCATCGGCATCATCGCCATCCCACGGTTCTTCTCGCAGGCGAAGGCGCTCGCTGGCTCCGCGATCCTTGGCGTGGTCATCAGCATCGCGGCGATCATGCTGCACGGCTATTCCTCGGTGCTCTGCATTGCGCTGCTCGGCCTGTCCAACGCGCTGGTGTGGCCCGCCATCTGGCCCTTGGCGATCGATGGGCTGGGTCGCCATACCAAGACCGGCAGCGCTCTGCTCATCATGGCCATCGCGGGCGGCGCGATCCTCCCGCTGACCTACGGCAAGCTCGCGGAGATCCCGTCCATCGGCCATCAGCAAGCGTATTGGATGCTGGTGCCTTGCTACCTGTTCATTCTGTGGTACGGGTTGAAGGGACACAAGAAGAAGGCGTGGGCCTAGGCATTCCGCGCGCAGTGGCGAACTTTGTGGTCCGGCCTGTCCAACACAGGAAGGACGACCCATGAAACTCTACACGATCGATACCGGTTTCTTCAAGTTGGATGGTGGCGCGATGTTCGGCGTGGTGCCGAAGGTGCTCTGGAGCAAGGTGCATCCTGCGGATGAGCGCAACCTCTGCTCATGGGCGATGCGCTGTCTGCTGGTGGAAACGGACGGCCACTTGATCCTGATCGACAACGGCATCGGCGACAAACAGGACGAGAAATTCTTCGGCCACTACTACCTGCACGGCGATGCGACGCTGGTCAGTTCCTTGAAGAAGCACGGCTTCACGCCGGACGATATCACCGACGTCTTCCTCACGCACCTGCACTTCGACCATTGCGGCGGCAGCATCCGGCGCGTTGGCGACAAGCTGGTTCCAGCCTTCAAGAATGCGACATACTGGAGCAACAAGTTCCATTGGGACTGGGCGACGAAGCCGAATCCGCGAGAGAAGGCGAGCTTCCTGAAAGAGAACATCCTGCCGATCCAGGAGAGCGGGCAATTGAAATTCGTTGACCTCACCCCAACCCTCTCCGAAGGAGAGGGAGTCGACTTCGGAAGAAAGAATTACGTGAAGGAATTGTTCCCCGGCTTCGACGTGCTGATGGTGAACGGCCACACCGACGCGATGATGATCCCACACATCGCCTACAAGGGTCACACGTTGATCTATGTGGCGGATCTGATCCCTAGCGCAAACCACATCCCTGTTCCCTGGGTGATCAGCTACGACACACGCCCCTTGTTGAGCATGCAGGAGAAGGCCCCGTTGCTGGAAACCGCGGCTGACAAGGGTTCCATCCTCTACTTCGAGCACGACCCCGTGACGGAATGCGCGGTGGTGGAGCGCACGGAGAAGGGAGTACGGTTAAAGGAGACGTTGAAGTTGGAGGACCTGTCTTGATCCTGTTCGCAGAGGGCGCCGTTGGCAACACTTGGCGATACAAAAAGCAACATAGCTCATGGCGATATTTCAAAATGATCCTGACGAATTGCAAAGGCTTGACTGGTCAATACTTCAAAATGGTTGGACAAGCTTGTATTGGAAAATGGGGATCCTTGAAAATGATCTGCTCTGGTTCAAGAGTGAGAACTATTCGATAGCTGATTTTGACTGCAAGACCTGGACAGACAAGATCGAAATGCACAAACAGCTAAAGACCGAGTTAGACTTCCCTGACTACTATGGGGAGAACTGGGACGCACTCAATGACTGCTTATCGGACCTGGACATATCTGATACTGGTAAGGTCGTAACGTTCCGACACCTGGATACTCTCGACATTAGCCATAGTCACACGTTGCTTGACATTTTTGCCAACAACTCACGAAGGCAGATCTTATGGGGGAAGAGACTGATCGTGTTGGCACAAGTTGACGATCCGAACTTCCGGATTGATGAAGTCGGTGCGACACCTGTAATGTGGAATGGGGCTGAATGGCTGGATTCAAAGAGGGGCTGAAACGAAGCACCATCATTACCAGCGGAGTTGCAGATGGCAGTGGTAGTCGGAAGTGACTAATCGCCCATCACCAGCCACTATTCACCTCGTGGCAACTCACCCTCACCACAACTCCACCCCGAAGATCTTCAGCGTGGTATAGGCGAAACCGATGTAGACGCCATCCGCGCGCTCTTCCACCGGAAAGACCTCGGCACTGTCCATTCCGCCGGCGCGGCTGCGGCCCGTGGCGATGTTGAAGCCCATGCGGTGCATCGGGCAGATGATGTTGCCGCCTTCGCACCAGCCGCCGATGAAACTGCTGCCTTGATGCGGACAACGGTCCAGCAACGCGTGAAGCTTTCCGCCGTTTCGCACGAGACATAGAGCCTTGCCGCCGACATGCGCGCGCATCAGCCTGTCCTCCGGAAGTGTCTCCGGACTCCCCTGTTCTACGCGCTTCCAACGGATGCCTTCCACGATCATCAAGGGCGAACATAAGCTCCCGCATCGTGCATGTCATAGAGCGGACGATCCGCGGCCTCGCACCACGCGGCCATTTTCCGACGTGACGATCCACTCATGTCTAAGGCCAGGAGCCATGTAGTGGAAGTATCGGAGGCGCATTGTTCCATGGCCTTTCGATCGAACCAGCCCTTTCCATGCAGGACGATGGTTTTGGTTTTTCCGATCAACCCAGGGATCGACCGCGAATGTTCCAAAGGCACGAAAGCATAGTGCTGTCCACCCCATTCCATTTGTGTGGGTAGGCCGTCCATGCGGATCACGCGTTCCACACCTGCGTTGCGCGCGTGGTCGCTCACTTTGCGTTCCGTCCATTCCGTGGTGCTGTCCGCAAAGACGGTCAGGGTGCGGCCTTGTACGATCCCGCAGGCGAGCACGTCGCGATCATTATAGAGAACGAACTGCCGCTGATCGTTGCGTTGATGCGCTGTCCAGGCCCACGAGCAAAGCAGGAAGCAGCCCAAGGCCAAGGTGGCCGATCGCGCCCAGCGCCGATCCTGGATCGTCCAAGCGAGGAAGAAGACCAAGAGCACGTAAAGTCCGATCATGCCCCAAAAGCCGATGCGTACAGCCGGATAGGCGCCGGGCAATCCTGCGAAGAAGGCGGAAGCACCTCCCAATCCCAGCAGGAGCCACTTCAACAACGTGGAAAGGATGGGCCCGAGCACTGGCACCGCGTGCAGGACCACGAGAAGAATGCCGCCATAGACCGCGAGTCCCACTACGCCCACCACCACCATGTTCGCGGGCAGGAACCACACCGGAAATGCATGGAACATGTACAGGCAAAGCGGCAGCGTGAAGGCCTGCGCGGCAAGGCTCACCACCACCAGCGACCAGAAGAAACCCATGACCGCGTTGGGCGGCGCCCACAGCAGTGTGATCGGCCGATGGCAGACAACGATGCCCAACACCGCAAGGAAGGAAAGTTGAAAGCCGAGCTGACCCAGCATCGATGGATCCCACAAGAGCAAGAGAAAAGCTGAAGCGGCCAGGTTGCTGAGCGATCCGGCTTGCCAACGTACTGTTTCGGCGATGGTGAACAAGGAGAACATCACCGTGGCGCGAAGCACGGAAGGTGCAAATCCCGTGAGACCGGCATAGGACCATAGCACGAGCAACGCGATCAGGCCGCGGATGTGGCGTCCGCGCTTCTTCTTTCCAAGGAAGGTCAGTGCCCAGATGACGGCGAGGTAGATGATACCGACGTGGGTGCCGCTGACGGCCAGCACATGCACGGTACCGCTGCGCACGAAGGCAGTGCGTTGGTCAGGATCCAGTTCGTCGCGAGCACCCAGCAACAGCGCTTTCACCAAGCCGCGCTCCCGGTCGGGAAGCCCCGAATCCCGCAACCATCCTGCGACTTGTGCACGCGCACCATCGAAGACGGAGAGCCAGCCCCGCGCATTGCCGATGACGGTCCAGTGGTCCGTCGCAGCGAAACATTCGTGGGCCGCACCATGGGTGGAGGCCCATTGCCGCAGGTCGAATCCACCGGGGTCCGGCAAGCGATCAATAGGCTCCGCCGCGCCTTGGATCAGCAAGCGGTCACCCACGGCCAGGGCGGCGCGCAGGCTGTCCTTCATCACGGTCAAGAGCAACCGACCCGATGCTGGAACGATCGAATCGCGCACCACCGCAGCCTGCACTTCCGTCCAAGCGCGCAGCGTTCGCTCATTCTCGGAGGCGACCTCCATCACCTTCACTTCCCAACCGGTTGCACCGTTCGCTAAGGCTCCCACATGATCTTCCCGCGCACTGGTTTCATGCAACCGTTGCCAAAGGATCCCGAAGGCCAGCAAGGACATCGCCACCGAAGCCCCGGTCAACCAGCGCAAGCCATAGCGCTGCTTTGTGTACGCCAGAAAGGTCCACGTCGCAAAGCATAGACCCATCAATGCCCAAGCGAGAGGCACGGAAAGAATGAGGTACCGCGCTACTACAAGGCCTGCGATGAACGGCAGCACGATGCGCACCATGGGTGCACGGATGATGGCACTGCGCAGATCACCTTTTTGGTACATCGGTGCTGATCACGTCCTGTGAGATCCTCAGGCCGCCATGCCAAGGTAATCCGTAGGACCATCGCGCCTATGCGGGAAGGACCGATCTTTGCCGCCCATCAGCAATGACGCAGCTCCGTTTCTGTCTTGCCTTCACCCTCGGCCTCTGTGCTTTCCTCTCCGAGGCGCAGACCGATTCCGTAAAGGTGACCGAGGGCGCCGACAGTGTGGTCGTAGCTCCTGAGGCCACTGTGAAGTACACGGCCGTCGTAATGGACTGGCGCGCCCGCCATCAACCGGCACGCGCAGCTATCTACTCGACGATCCTACCCGGCGCAGGTCAGGTCTACAACCGCAAATACTGGAAGGTACCCATCGTTCTCGGCGGATTGGGTGTCTCCTATTTGTTCATCCACGACAACAACAAGAGCTACGTTCGGTATAAGACCGCTTACCTCGACGTGGTATATGGTCGGCCCGACGAGTTCAACGGGGAATATTCTGCGGATCAACTGCGCAGCGTGGCGGATACCTATCACCGCTGGCGCGATCTGAGCTACCTGGCCTTCGGGCTTGTGTATGCCCTCAACATCATGGATGCATCGGTGGACGCCTACTTCGTGCGTTTCGATGTGAGCGATGATCTCACGGTGCGGGCTGGTCCATCATTGGGCCTGGCGGCGCAGGGTGCGGCGGGAGTATCGATAACGGTGAGTTTGCGATAATGTTGATAGGTGATAGGTGAAAGGTGAAAAGGGAACACGGATGAAGATCGCACTTTACGGTTATGGCAAGATGGGAAAGGCCATTGAGCAGGTGGCGATATCGCGGGGGCACGATGTGATCCTTCGCGTTGGGCATGAGAATGCGGGCACTGCGCCTGTGGGTGCGGATGTGGCGATCGAGTTCAGCACGCCCGCCACGGCGATCGAGAACATGCGGATCTGCTTGGCGAACAAGGTTCCGATCGTCGCAGGCACTACGGGATGGTACGATCACTTGGGCGAGATCAAGTCGCTGGTGCAGGCGGAACAGGGCGCCTTACTCTGGGCGAGCAACTTCAGCATTGGCGTGAATCTCTTCTTCAAACTGAACAAGTACCTCGCGGGTCTGATGGATGGCCAGCCGGGCTATGCGGCGCGTATCGACGAGTCGCACCACGTCCATAAGCTCGATGCACCGAGCGGCACGGCCATCACCTTGGCGCGGGACATCGCTTTGCGAAGTGGGCGTTACTCCGGTTGGGAGAAGGATCTTCAGGAGGCGACGGAAGTAAGGGAAGTAAGGGAAGTAAAGGAGGTAAGTGAGGTAAGGGATGAGACGTCCCAGCAGTTGATCCCTATTGGAAGTGAGCGGAGCGGCGAAGTGCCGGGAACGCACCATGTGCAGTGGTCCAGTGCGGAGGACAAGATCACCATCACACATGAAGCCTTTGGGCGACAAGGTTTCGCTACCGGCGCTGTAGTGGCCGCCGAATGGTTGCACGGACGGACCGGCCTTTTTACCATGGATGACGTGCTCGATACCAACCGTTGATCCCTTACATCGACCGTTGCCCCACCTTTGCATCTTTTCACAGCGGCCACCATTCGGGCATTGCCCACCTTGCGCCCTTTACCAGCCAACCACCCCATGATCGCTTGGTTCCTATTCGCGCTATACATCGCCTCCCTTTTCATCAGCCTGCCGAAGATCTTCGCCAAGGCGGGCCGCCCCGCGTGGCAAGGGCTGGTGCCGATCTACAATTTCTATGTGTGGAACAAGATCCTTGGAAAACCCTGGTACTGGCTGATCCTGCTGCTCGCGCCGGGAGTGAACCTGCTGATGTTCATCATCTACAATGTGAACACGAGCATCGCATTCGGCAAACGAACGCTGAAGGAGCACCTCATCATGGTGGTGGTGCCTTGGGTGGAACTATCGAACCTTGCCTACAGCGACAAATACAAATGGGTGGGGCCGATCCCCATCGGGGAAACCAAGCGCAGCTTCATCGGTCAATGGGGCGATGCGATCCTCTTCGCCGTGATCGTGGCGACCGCCTTTCGCACATTCACCTTCGAGGCATTCACCATCCCCACCGAATCCATGGAAAGATCCCTGTTGGTGGGAGATTACCTCTTCGTGAGCAAACTGAGCTATGGCCCGCGCTTGCCCATGACGCCGGTGACCTTCCCCTTTACGCACCACACGATGCCAATGACCCAGCACACGCCCAGCTTCACGCGCTGGTTTGAGCTACCCTACATGCGCTTACCGGGATTCGGCACGCCCCAACGCGGCGATGCGGTGGTGTTCAACTTCCCCGAAGGCGATACGGTCGTGGTGAACTATGATAAGTGGAGCTATTACCAGTTGGTGCGCATGTGCGGTAGGGATAATCTCCTGAAACGGAACCGCGTGGTCTACACCATGGCCGACGGACGTGAGGGCAGCATGCCCACCGGTGGCATCTTGATCCGTCCGATCGATAAACAGGAGAACTACATCAAGCGTTGCGTGGGGATCTCCGGTGATACCGTGCAGGTCATCGACGGTGTGGTACAGATCAATGGGAAGCCTGAGCCGCTGGTGCCGACCGGACAGTACCAGTACAACTTCATCATCAAGGAAGGCTTCAATAAGAGGATCCTGAAGGACCAGTACGACATCACCACCTCCGACGTGGACGAACAGAACGGCACTGCGAATATCCCGTTGATAGCGCAGAACGCAGAAGCGCTGAAGAAATTCGGCAACGTGATCAGCATGTCGCGTGAGGACAAGCCGAAGGGTTATTACGGTGCGAAGGACTTCTGGCCCATTTTCCCGAATGATCCACGCTACGATTGGAGCGAGGATAACTTCGGTCCGTTGTGGGTTCCGAAGAAAGGCGCGACCATCCACCTCACGGACCTGAACCTGCCGCTTTATCGCCGCGCCATCGCTGTGTATGAGCACAACACCGTGGAAGAGAAGGATAGCGCCATCTACATCAACGGGAAGCAGACCGACAGCTACACTTTTCAACAAGACTACTACTGGATGATGGGCGACAACCGGCACCGTTCGCAGGACGCACGCTTCTGGGGGTTCGTTCCCTTCGACCATATCGTTGGCAAGGCGGAACTGGTGTGGCTCACTGCCGATCCAGAAAAGGGCGGCTTCCCGATGGGCATCCGTTGGAAACGGCTGTTCACCTGGGTTAAATGAAGCCTTGGGCGATCTGGGCACGCATCCCCGAGTGGGGCAAGGCCTTCGTGATCGCCATCGGTCTCCTCCTTACCGTTCATCTCCTCGTTCTGCGCTGGGTGACCGTGCGCAGCACCAGCATGTATGCCACACTCCTACCGGGCGACCTTGTGGGCGTGGAGCGATGGCCGGTGTGGACAGGCTTCCGGCGTGGTGACATCGCGGTGTTCCATGATCCCTTGCAGGACGACCGTGCGATGGGTGCGCGACAACTGTTGGTGAAGCGCATCGTCGGCCTTCCCGGCGACAAAGTGGAGTTGCGCGATGGCGATCTTTTCGTGAACAACGTTCCTCTGCCTCCATGGCCAGAACAAACGACCAGTTATGCAGTGAGGTTTAGGAAGGGGGCCGATCCTTCCGCCCTGCTCAAGACGTTAGGCCTTCCCGCGGATATGTCCCTACCCGACCTCGCTGTGATCGACCTGCCCTTGAATGCGGAGTTGGCCAAGCGGATCGGGGAACGCGCCGACGTGGTGAGCGTGGAACAGGGACGCGGCGCTTCCGGCTCCCCAGGACGTATATTCCC
>JBEPUG010000138.1:0-9172 GCA_041691695.1 Flavobacteriales bacterium | reverse complement strand
GTCCCGTCCCTGCCTGAACGTCCCGCCCATCATGAAGAACTTTCTTATTACGCTCCTACTGGTCCTCCTGCCCGGCCTCTTGCTTGCACAGACAGGTACAGAATTCTGGATGGCCCCGCCCGATGTGACCTACTGGCACAACGCGCCGGGCGATGAGCCGATCTTTTTCAATGTCACTGCTGGCAACGTGGCAGCCACCGTGACCATCTCACAACCTGCGAATTCGGCGTTCAATGGAGGTGCGCCGATCGTGTTGAACATCCCCGCGAACAGCGCGGTGCGGTATGACCTAACGTCGCTCAAGACGCAACTGGAAACACGGCCTACCAATACGATCTGCAATACGGGCTTGCACATCGTTTCCACCGCCAACATCACTTGCTATTACGAGTCGAGTAACACGAACAACCCGGACATCGCTGCGCTAAAGGGCCAGAACGGTCTCGGCACCGAATTCTATATCCCCTTGCACAAGTATGCGCCATTCCACAACAACGACTTCGGCCACACAGACAACCTTGCCTTTGCCTCCTTCGATATCGTTGCCACGCAGAATAACACCACTATCCTCATCAATCCGCCGGTCAATGTGGACGGTCATCCGGCGGGGACACCATTCATGATCACCCTGAATCAAGGGCAGACCTATTCCTGTGCGAATACGGACCTGACCAACTATACCGATCCTGCCACGCACCCTTCTGGTGCAGCCGTGCTGTCTGACAAGCCTATCGCCATCAACATCAAGGACGACTCCGACCACAATCCATCGGGCGGATGCTATGACCTTATGATGGACCAGATCGTCCCAGTGAACATCCTCGGTACGGAGTACGTGGCGGTGAAGGGCTCTCTGAATCCTACTGGTGACGAATCGCTATTCCTGATGGCCGTTGAGAACAACACGCAGGTGTACATCGATGGCAGTTCGACTCCTGTGGCCACGCTTTTTGCCGGACAGTATTACCGCCACGATATGGACTACCTCAGCGGTGCGGCCAACAATTCGACCTACGTCACCTCCAACAAACCGCTTTATGCCATCCATGTCACCGGCTTTGGTTGTGAGATGGGCATGGCCATTCTTCCTCCGTTGAATTGTGCCGGTAGCCAGCAGGTGGGCTTCACCCGTTCCACCAATGAGGGATTCTTCGTGAACCTTCTCGTGCGGAACGGATCGCAGAACAATTTTGTCATTACAGGACCTGGGACCATGACCATACCGGGTACCGCATTCGTGACCGTGCCGGGAACAGGCGGCGAGTGGATGGCCGCGCACATCCAGTATGATGAGACGCAGGTGCCAGTGAACCAAGCTATGGTTGTGACGAATACATCCGATGTTTTCTCCTTGGGCATTATCAATGGAGGAGCCACCTCCGGTTGTCGCTATGGATTCTTCTCGGAATTCTCTGGGGAGATCGTGCTGAATGCCGGACCAAACCAGAACCGGTGCGCAACGGACAGTGTTCATCTCGCGGGAACCGTTTCCGGTGGAAGCACCACCGGTATTTGGACCAGCACCGGAAGCGGGACCTTTCTTCCGGATGCCACCACTCTCAATGCCATCTACGAGCCCAGCATCGGAGACCTCGCCTTGGGTAACGTCACACTCACCCTTACCTCCACGGGCCATTGCACACCGGTCAGTGATGACATGACCGTCAACTTCCAAGCGAAGCCCATCCCCAATGCCGGAGTGGATCAGCAGGTCTGTACAAACGCTCCCGCAGTCGCACTTTCAGGCAGCGTATTGAATGCGATCGGGGGGGTATGGACAGGTGGTGCTGGATCATTCCTTCCGGCCAACTCGAACCTCAGCGCTACCTACACGCCCACAGCCTCCGAGATCTCGTCAGGTTCCCGTTGGATCAAACTCACCTCTACCGGTAATGGCGTTTGCAGCGCCGTGGTGGATAGTATGCTGGTGAACTTCACCCCATCACCCACAACGAATGCCGGCTTGGACCAAGTGCTCTGTGGAAACAATGCGAACGCCCCCTTGGGCGGTGGAGTGACGGTAGCCACCGGTGGCATCTGGAGCGGCAGCGGTGGCACCTTCGATCCGAGCACGACGAACCTGAGTGCGAGCTACACACCGTCCGCGGCGGAGATCGCCAGTGGTTCTACAACGCTGACCCTTACCACCACGGGCAACGGAAATTGCAATGCCGTTACAGATAATGTGCTGCTCACATTCACCGCAGCGCCCACGGCCTTTGCGGGAAGCAACTCCTCCGCGTGCGTGAACAACTCTGATATCTCCTTGAATGGAGTGGTGTCGGTGTCAGCAGGCGGCGTTTGGAGTGGAGGCACTGGCATCTTCATGCCGGATAACATCTCGTTAAGCACGTTGTATTCACCGAGCAATGCGGAACTGGTGGCCGGTTACGTAACGCTGACGTTGACCACAACGGGCAACGGCACCTGCAACGCCGCCACGAGCAGCCGCACAGTCACATTCACACCACGGCCGATCGTGGATGCTGGATCGGATGGGACAGTTTGCGCCAATGCACCGGGGATCTCACTTACCGGTTCAGTGAGCGGTGCGTCCGGCGGTCTTTGGCACGGTGGCTTGGGTTCGTTCAGTCCCAGTGCTTCTTCGCTGACCGCTACATATACCCCTACTGCTGCAGAGATCGCATCGGGCTCGGTGACCCTGATCCTGAGTTCCGTGGGCAACGGTACGTGCAATCCGGTAAGTGATCAAGCGACCTGGACATTCACTCAGGCACCAACTGCGAATGCTGGTGCGGACCAAGTGTTATGCGCGAACAATGCCGCGGTGGCCTTGGCCGGTGGATTCACCATCGGTACCGGGGCGGTCTGGAGTGGAGGTTCGGGATCCTTCGACCCGAGCACCGCGAACATGAGCGCCATTTACACGCCCACGAATGCGGAGATCTCCAGTGGGTCGGTGACGTTGACACTGAGCACCACGGGCAATGGCACTTGCTTGGCCGGAACGGACCAAGTGATATTGACCTTCACGCCTGCACCCACGGCCGATGCGGGCACAGATGCTTTGGTCTGCGCGAACAATGCGGATATCCATTTGAATGGTACGGTCACCGTGGCCACCGGTGGCATTTGGAGTGGCGGTGCAGGTTCATACACGCCGAACAACACCACACTCAACGCCACCTATACACCGACCCCATCGGAGATCGCAGCAGGAACGCTGACGCTGACCTTGACCACCACGGGTGCAGGCAATTGCACGCCGGTGTCGGACAGCCGCACGATCACTTTCACACCAGCGCCTATCGTGAATGCCGGTACCAATAGCTCGGTCTGCGCGAACGCCAATACCATCTCCTTGAACGGTTCCGTGACCGGCGCCACGGGTGCTGTGTGGAGCGGCGGCGGCGGAAGCTATAGCCCGAACAACATCACACTGAACGCGAGCTATGTGCCGTCCGCGGCAGAGATCACCGCGGGTACCGTGACCCTTATGCTGACCTCCGCCGGTAACGGCCTCTGCAGCCCAGTGGCCTCATCGGTAACCTATAGCATCACGCCCGCGCCTACAGTGAATGCAGGCATTGACCAGACGCTGTGCGGCAACAATGCGGCTGCTAACGTTAACGCCGCGATCACCGTGGCCTCCGGTGTGCAATGGTCCGGTGGAACCGGATTGTACAGCCCCGGAAGTACCGCGCAGAACATCACGTATTCACCTTCCCCGATCGAGATCGCCAACGGCTTGGCGACCCTTACCGCAACCACTACCGGCAATGGCACATGTGGAGCGGTATCGGATGCAGTGACGATACACTACACGACGGCGCCCACCGCGAATGCAGGTCCGGACCAGTCCGTGAGTTCCAACAACGCCAGCACCACTTTGGCAGGCGGCTTTACCGTGGCCTCCGGTGCGGCATGGAGCGGCGGTTCGGGAACATTCGCGCCCAACAGCATCACGATGAACGCGGTGTACACACCGAGCGCCTCGGAGATCGCTTCCGGCAGCGTTACGCTGACCTTGACCACCACGGGCAACGGCACCTGTTCCTCCGCTACGGACCAGATGACCATTTCCTTCTCCGCCGCACCGACGGCCGATGCGGGCACCGACCAGACCGTTTGCGCGAACAACCCGGCAGTGACATTGAGCGGTGCAGTTACCATCGCCTCCGGCGGTGTATGGAGCGGTGGCACCGGGAGCTACAATCCGAACAACCACGACCTGAACGCGATCTATACGCCTTCCGCAGCGGAGAAAGCCGCGGGCTCGGTCACGTTGACGCTCACCACGGTGGGCAATGGCAACAGCAATCCGGTGATCGATCACGTGTTGATCACCATCTCGCCTTCACCTGTGGTCAACGCGGGGATCAACCTCAACGTTTGCGCCAACCAACCTGCTGCACAGCTCACCGGTGTGGTGAACAATGCAACAGGCGGTGTTTGGAGCGGTGGATCTGGATCCTTCGATCCCGGCACTTCCAACCTGACACCGATCTACACGCCTTCGCTCGGTGAGATCGCGACCGGTACTGTAACGCTCACGCTGACAAGCACGGGGAACGGCCTCTGCAACGCGGTTTCGGATCAGATGGTAGTAGCGATCGCACCCGCACCGGTGGTGAATGCTGGCGTGGATAGAACGGTCTGCGTGAACAATTCGAATGTCGTGATGGCGGGTACCGTGACTTTCGCCACAGGCGGAGTTTGGAGCGGTGGCACGGGCGGATTCTCGCCAAGCATCAATGCGTTGAATGCGGTGTACACACCGAGTACAACGGAACTGGCCAGCGGCTCGGTAGCCCTTACTCTTACGAGTACCGGCAATGGAAACTGCCTGCCGGTCAGCGACCAGATGACGATCTTCTTCTCGCAGAGCCCAGTGGTGAACGCGGGACTTGACAGGACCGTCTGCGCCAACGACCCGACCGTGGTACTGAATGGTTCGGTAAGCGTTGCAGGAGGTGGCATTTGGAGCGGTGGTGGTGGCAGCTTCACGCCTGATGCGAACACACTGAATGCGACCTATCACCCCAGCCCGGCCGAGGTGGCCTTGGGCACGGCCACGCTCACCCTTACCTCCACGGCTAACGGACTGTGCAACGCGGTGAGTGATGCGATGACGATCACGATCATTGCTGCACCGACCGCCGATGCGGGTGCCAACCTCTTCGTTTGCTCGAATAATGCGATAGTGCAATTAGGCGGATCCGTCAGCGGTGCTGGCGGCGGCCAATGGAGCGGCGGTGCCGGTGCCTTTACGCCTTCCATCGCAGCGCTCAACGCGGTCTATACGCCGACGCCAGCCGAGGTTGCGGCAGGTAGCTTGACCTTGACCTTGACGACGATCGGCAACGGCTTCTGCCAACCGGTATCCGACCAGGTGCTGATCACCTTTACCTCGCCACCCACGGCGAATGCTGGGATCGATGGCGTGCGCTGCGCGAACAATGCAGGCATCCAGTTGGCGGGAACCGTCACTGTCGCAAGTGGTGGCGCATGGTCCGGTGCGGGCGGAAGTTTCAGCCCCAATGCGAACAATCTGAACGCGACGTATCAGCCTTCACTGGGCGAGATCGCTGCCGGTAGCGCGACGCTGACGCTTACCACCACGGGCAACAACGGTTGCGCTGCCGTGATGGATGAGGTCACCTACACCTTCAGCCCTTCGCCCACAGCGCAGGCCGGACCTAATGCGGAGACCTGTGCCAACGGCGGACCAGTGGCCATGAACGGATCGGTCTCGGTGGCAACAGGCGGTATTTGGAGTGGCGGCAACGGTGCATTCACGCCGAACAGCGGCGTGCTCACAGCGAACTATGCACCCTCCCTTTCGGAGATCACGGCGGGCTCGGTGACCTTGATGTTGACCACCGTGGGTAACGGCCAGTGCAATGCTGTGATCGACAGCATGAAGATCATTATCGATCCGATCCCGGTGGTGAATGCGGGCCCTGATAAGCAGATCTGCGCCAACAACCCTGGATTCCAATTGAACGGCTTCGTGGGCAATGCCACCGGTGGCCAATGGAGCGGTGGGGCCGGCACCTACTTCCCGGGCAACAGCTCGCTCACGGTGCAATACACACCGACCGCAGCGGAGATCACCGCCGGTTCCGTCACGCTGACCTTGACCTCCACCGGCACCACGACCTGCACACCGGTAGCGGACCAAGTCACGATCACCTTCACGGGAGCGCCTCTTGTGAATGCAGGAACCGATCTTTCCGTCTGCGCCAACAACACAGCGACACAACTCAGTGGCGATGTGACCAATGCCAGCGGCGGTGCATGGTCTGGTGGTACCGGCACATGGTCTCCTTCGGCCAACGTGTTGAGTCCTGTCTATACCCCGACAGCCGCTGAGGTCGCTGCCGGCACGATGAACCTGTATCTCACTTCCACCGGTAACGGGAACTGCTTCGCGGTGAAGGATACCGTAGTGCTCGCGTTCACACCTGCGCCGACGGCTAATGCCGGGATCGACTTTTCCGTCTGTGCCAACAACCCGGTGGCGACCTTGAATGGTGCGATCACCGTGGCCTCCGGCGCGCAGTGGAGCGGCGGCCTCGGCACCTACTCGCCCAACTCGCACACGCTCGGTGCACAATACACGCCCACGCCATTCGAGCTGCAATCCGGTCAGGTGAAATTGGCGCTGTCCACCACGGGCAATGGCAATTGCGTCGCGGTCGCTGACTCGATCACGATCCAAGTGACCCCGGCACCTGTAGTGGATGCGGGCACGGATATCACCACTTGCTCGAATGCGCTGCAAGTTCCTTTGACCGGAGCAGTGACAGGCGGCGCCACCACGGGCCTCTGGAGCAGTTCCGGCACGGGCAGCTTCAACCCAAGTCCTTCCGTGCTCAACGCGGTCTACATCGCAAGCTCTCTTGATTCGCTCAACGGCTCGGTGGACCTCACGCTTGCTTCCACGAATAACGGCCTCTGCGGTGCAGTGTCCGATGCGATGACACTGACGATCCTGCCAAGCGCGACGGCGAGCGCAGGACCTGATCAGAACATTTGCGCAAGCGCCTCCACGATCCAGTTGGCGGGTGCGATCACGGGCAATGCCACCGTGGGCACATGGACCAGCACGGGTAGCGGCACGTTCTCACCGGATTCCCATGATGTGAACGCGAGCTATCATGTCACTTCCGCGGACACCACCGCTGGCAGCCTCACCTTCACTTGGAGCGTGAACAGTTGCGACCAAGCGATGGACCAAATGGTCGTTACCATCGCGCCGACCTCCACGGTTTCCGCGGGAGCGAACCAAGTGACCTGCTTTACTAACCTCTCCGTAGTGATCAACGGCTTCGTGGGCGGCGCGTCTTCCACCGGAATATGGAGCACCTTGGGTACAGGCAGCTTCTCCAATCCGGCCAATGCGCTCGCCAATATCTACCAGGCCAGTGCGCAGGATTCGCTGAACTCGGGCGTGAATCTGGTGCTCACCGCGACGAACACCGGCGCATGTCCTGCAGCTGTGGACACGATGCACCTTTCGATCCTTCCGGCAGGTAACGTCGGCGCTGGACCTGACCTGAGCTTCTGCGCGAACAACGCCGCAGTGCAATTGGCGGGTACGCTGAGCGGCGATGCGACGCAAGTGCATTGGACCACTTCCGGCACGGGCTCCTTCTACCCGAGCAGCGATGTGCTTACGCCAACTTATGTGCCCAGCAACATCGACACAGCGATCGGCTCGCTCACCCTCACTCTGGGTGCAGTGAACAGCTGCAACAACGCCAGCGATGCCATGACGTTGACGCTTACGCCTGCACCTTCCGTGAACGCTGGACCTGATCAGACCTATTGCGACCAGGTGACGCAGTTCACCCTGAGCGGGACGATCACCGGCATCACGAATGTGGGCCAATGGACCACTACGGGCACGGGCACCATTGCTAATCCTGGCGCACTGAACACCACCTACACACCAAGCGCCGCGGACATCGCCGCCGGATACATCGGCTTCACCCTCACGTCCCTGAACAACGGAGGATGCTCGCCAGTGAGCGATGCGATGAGCATCTACCTCACCAACGGCATCATCGTGAGCGCAGGCCCCAACCAGAGCGTGTGCGTGCTTTCCGACCATGCGAACCTGCAGGGTTCCATCCAGAACGGATCGCCCTCCGGCACGTGGACCAGCACGGGATCGGGCACCTTCCAGCCTAATGCGGATGTGCTGAACGCGCAGTACTACTACTCCTCTTCGGACCTGGCCAACGGATCAGTGGTGCTCACCTTCACAGCGACCAACACCGGTACCTGCCCCAGTGGCAGCGACCAGATGACGTTGACCTTCGGCAACACGAGCTATTCGTATGCCGGTGCCGACCAGCAGCTGTGCGCCAATTCCCCCGTAGCCCAACTGGCGGGCAACTATAGCGGTGGTGCGCAAGGCATCACATGGACTACCGCTGGTACGGGTTCCTTCAGTAATAACACGGACCCGCACGCTTCCTATTCGATGAGCCCAGCGGACATCGCCGCGGGATCCGTTCAACTCACGCTGACGACCGTGACAGGTGGTACATGTATAGCCACTTCAGATGCGATGATCTTGAACGTGCAGCCCATGCCGTCCATCAATGCAGGCAGTGATGTGATTGCCTGCACCTCAGGGCCCATCCAGCTGGCGGCCAATGCGGCCAACGCTACTGGCGGGATCTGGAGCACTTCAGGCAGCGGCACCTTCCTCGATGCGAACGCGCTGATCACCCTTTACTACCCGAGTGTGGCGGACAGCACCGCAGGCTCGGTCTCACTCACCGTGACCACGTTCGGCACCGCGCCTTGCAGCACCGTTTCCGATGCGATGACCATCAGCTTCGGTGGTGGACTTGCAGCGCATGCCGGCTCCGACGTGATCGCGTGCAGCACGGACCCGGACATCACCTTGGCGGGAACGGTAGCGGGCACCAGCACGGGCCATTGGAGCACGACCGGCACGGGCACGTTCAGTCCGTCCGCATCGGCGCTTGACGCTATCTACCAGCCCGGCGCGGCGGATTACGTGATCGGCAACATCAATCTGGTGCTGGCAACCACGAACAACGCGGGCTGCCCGGCCGCGCATGACACCATGGTGGTGAGCTACCACGTGCCACCGACGGTGAACGCTGGATCCGATGTCCTGCTCTGCGATGGGATTCAGGATGTACCATTGAGCGCGACGGTGCAGAAT
>JBEPUG010000137.1:0-9266 GCA_041691695.1 Flavobacteriales bacterium | reverse complement strand
GCGGTATGCACTTGGAGCTGATCAAGGTCGACCATCCAACGGTTGCATCCAGCGATACCTCTCTGAAAGACACACTCTATGAAGACAGCCAGATGATCGTGCTTGGGCGCTGGAATGAATCGTGGATCGGAGGTGTATTCAAGCGATACATGACCAAGCAAAGTCCGGAGATGTATCCATCTGCCGCCATTTATTCCGGTCCATTAGCCGATCCGATCATCAGCAGTGATCGCGATGCTCGCCACTTCAGAACGGCGATCAAGGAGGGCTGCAAGAACGAAGGAGTCAATTTCGCTGGCTACTACACCATCGTTGAATGGGGCTGTGGAATGGAGTGTGGGGAGATGGCGATGGTCGACCGCCGCTCCGGCCGCGTCCACCTCACCGACATTCCTTTCGACACAGCCGGTCACTACGGATTGAGATACTCGGCGGATAGTCGGCTATTGATTGTTAACGCCGGCTTGCTCGAACCGTACGACGGCTACTACGCTCTAAGTTCATGCACACCTGCCGCCTATGTGTGGGATGAAAAGCTCAAGCGATTCAATCTGGTTGAGAAGGTCACGGAATAGTTGCTCTCACCAACCCGGCGCACGACTCAACCGGCGATCCCATAAATCTGCCGAGTGCCAAGCGTTGATCCGCGGCAAGGCGGTTCCATCCTGTCGTCCTACGTATCGGACCTGTAATCCTGTCTCGTGTCAGGAAAACCCGAAAGCTTGTCGAGCAGAAGCGAGTTCCTCAGAACAGGTCCCTCACCTCGATGAACTTGAAGTCCATGGGGAAGAGGCTTTGGTAGTCCTTGCCGGTCTCGGCCATCTCTTCGTCGCCGGTCTCGTAGTGCCAGTTCACATGGACCGTGTTGCCGCGCTCGCTCACCGCGCTCAGGCGGTCGAAGATGTTGTAGAAGTGCTTGCTGCTACTGGTGTCGAGGTAGTCCATGCGCATATTCACCGTGGTCTCTTCCTTGGGCTGCTTCAGGTATTCTTCCAGCCAGCGGTAGACCCGCTCGTAGAACAGCTCACCGTTCGCGGGCAGGGAGCGGCCCACGAAATCGAAGGTGCCTTGCTCAAGGTCCAACTCGATCTCCGGTGAGGTCTCCGTGCGGTGGATGTGCAGGTGCTTGATCGCCATGGTGCTGGTGAACTGGCACCAAACTACCAAACGATCCGCTATGCGTGGGCATTAAGCTGCTGGAATGTCAACGATCCGAAGTGGATGGGAGAGAGCGCGGCTCTCCGATCACTTCCCGCGATACGTCGCGGCGATGTCGCCGTCGCTGGGGAGGATGATCTCAGTGTCGTTCACCTTGCGGACCCAATAGAGGTATTTGCCGGTGCCCTTGCAGGCAAAAGCCTCCATCGTGCTCCCACCCGGTAGCGTCTTCACCGGGAAGATGCGCCAGTTGCCGTCCGTCTGCTCTACAGCCACCTTCACATCCAGCATGTCGCCGCAGACATTCTTAAGGTCGATGTGGTACACGCCGCTGTAATCGCGCTTGTAGCCGTTGTAGTTCTCGCACTTCTCGCAAGGTTGGCCCCACGTGCTAGCGGTCTTCACCAAACAATCGGAGTAGGACTGGTCCTGGGCAAGCACCGTAGTGGTGAGCGCGAGGGGAAGCAATCCGATGAGGAGCTGTCGTATCATTTGCAGTTGTTGTTCTTCAGGATGACCTTGGCTTCGTCGTTGCCCATCTTTTTACTGGCCTTCCAGTCTTCGCAGGCCTGTTTGGTATTCCCTAGGGCCTTGTAGGTCCAGCCTCGGTTGTTGTACGCCTCCTCATTCCGTGGATCCAGCTGCAGCACGGTGTCGAAGTCCTTGAGTGCGAGGTCGAATTTGCCGGCCTTCTTGTAGGCGCTCCCTCGGCTGATGTAGGCCCAGAGGTGGTCCTTCTTGCGATCGATCACGGAGGTGAAGTCGGCGATGGCCGCATCGTATTGGCCTGTCAGGCTGTAGCAGAAGCCACGCTGGAGGTAGGTATTAAGGTCCTCCCGATCTACTGCTAGTGCTTGGGTGAAGAGGTCGATCGCCTTGACATAGCTGCCACTTTTATAGGCCTGCTGACCCTCATTGAACAGGACCTCGTCGGAGGGCACGGGCTCTTGTGCATGCGCAGGGGCGATGCAGAAGGCCAAAAAAGATCCCACGAGGAGCGCTCTCATTTCTCGTCATGGATACGCTTCGGCCCCGGATCGGTTACATCGCTTGCCAGGCGGAAGATGCTTACGGGATGCAGGCCTGACGAAACCCTCGCTATGGCCGTGCCGTTAAGAGCCACAAATCGATACAGATGAAAAACGCAGACCGCACTGTCGCCAACCGCACATTGATCATGGCCGCGATGCTTGCCATGGTACTCGTGGCCACGATGATCGCCAAAGGCCTTATCGCCACCACGGGTCTGACCTCATGAATCCATTCCGGTCGAGGGATATGACCGGTCTTCGTCCACTCTTCCTGCTCCTCGCATTGGTAAGCGTTATGGGTGTTTTTGCCCAAAACGGTTTTACCATATACGGCAAGCTGAGGGTGGATGGAGGGAGCGTGGACGGATGTCGTGTCGTGGTGTATCGCAACGGTGTGAAGGTGCGCACCGTCACCGATGACATGCGCAAATTCTCCATGCCTCTCGATCTGAACCAGAACTACATCCTGTCCTTCGAGAAGGACGGCTTCGTCACCAAGAAACTCTCCTTCGATACGCATGCGCCCGCAACAGCGGTCCAGAACGGGCTGCTTCCATTCGACTTCGTGGTCTCGCTCTTCAAGCAGTACGATGGAGTGAATACAGTGGTATTCAACCAGCCTGTAGGCGTGATCCGCTATAGCGCTGAATTGCGGGACTTCGATTACGATACCGACTATACCAAGAGTATCCAAAGCGCCCTGAAGGATGTGGAGGATGCCGTGGCCAAGAAGAAGGCCGAAGAGCACGACAGCGGAGGGAAGGCGGACAAGGTTTCCGCCGAAGCGGACCGGCAACAGGCACAACAGGCCGCTGATGCTGAGAAGGCCGCCCAAGCGAAGGCCAAGCAGGACGCGGATGTGGCAAAGCAGTTGGCGGATGCCAAGGCGAAGCAGGACTCGGACGCGGCCAAGCAATTGGCGGATGCCAAGGCCAAGCAGGATACCGATGCGAAACTGGCAGCGGATGCCAAGACCAAAGCGGATGCCGACGTGGCCAAGCAATTTGCGGCCGCGAATGCGAAGGCCGATGCGCAGGCAGTGGCGCAGGCGAAGGCACAAAAGGATGCAGAGAACGCAGCCGCGAAGGCCAAGGCGAAAGCCGAATGGGATGCGGCTGCGCGCAAGAAACAGGAGACACAAGTAGCGGTCCGGCCGATCCCGACACAGCCGCCTGCTCAGTCCCGGCCTGTCCCGGTGAAGCGAGAACCACGTCCTACGATGTCAGCGCAAGCAAAGCAGGGTGCCGAACAGCGCAATGTGGCCATACCTGGAAATGGTGTGGAGACCTCCCATGTGGAAGCCGCCAACGTACATGTGGTGAACGATCCGCGACCGAAGTACCAAGCCTCATCGGACACGCCCGTGCGCCATCAACAGTTGATCGTGGAGCCGAACCAAGTGGTGATGATCGTGCGCGTGGAAGACCCGCAACGCAGCGTGGAGTATAAGAAAGTGGTGCGCAAGTATGGCGGCACCTTCTATTTCAAGGACGGTATCAGCTGTACGAAACTGACCTACGACAGCGAGGCGTTGGCGGATACTGGATGGTGAGTCATTCACCAGGCGGCCTCGATCCCCAGCATCAAAGACCGGCCCATGGCCTGCTCGGAAACAAGCCCTATCGCATTGGTGGTCTGCAAACTGAGCCGTAACAGCCCCACCTGAGCATCGAGCCCGGCCGCTACGCGTATTCCTCCGAAGCCGCCATAACTCACGCCAACACCGGCGGTAAGCCGGCTGCACACTTCGAAATTGCGGTCCAACCGGGCATAGGGCACATAGCCGGGCAGGTAATGTTGTTCAACGGTCAATTCGTAAGTGTACAATTGTCCAAGATCTGCACGGCCAAGAGCATGTCCGAATTTCAGACTGGCGGCGAAACGCGCAGGAAGGACGCGCAGGAAGGTTCCCGTTCTAAAGCCAAGTCCTAAACTGTCCTGAAGGGAGGTCCTGTCCAAACTCAGGTTGTTGATGTCCAGGATATCATTCACCACAAGTCCTTCAAAATGGATAGTTGTATCGCTGCTCACACGAACTGAATTACTGTTCCAGACCACCGCTCCAAGGTCGCGCACACCGAGTCCGAATACCGCGGGTCTACCCAGCACGCAGATGTTCTTGTTCCACTGAAAGTTGACAGCAGCACCAAGTCCATTGGAACTACCCAACGATGGTCCCGAGCTTTCGCTGGCCCAATAGTCGCCATCGAGCTGCAGCTCCAAGTATCGTCCATCTGGCGCGGTATAGAGGTCCGCGGTGCGGACGTCCACGGCATTCAAGGTATGCCCACTGACGAGTGCGAGCTCCAGCCATGTCCCCGATCCCTTGTTCTGTATGCCAAACCCGATGGTACTGTATCGGACCTGTTCATGCCGTGAGGGCCCGAGGTGCGCGGTCTGATTCACTAGGTCGCTGTTCCCGAAAAAGGTGAGGTGGTAATCATCTTTCGTGAAGTTCAGGCCTTCTGCCATCCGATAGGACGCGCTGATCCGGGGCTGCCAATCCGCATGGCCGAACAAGCTGTCGCCCCATGCATAGCTGATCCGGCCACCTAACTCGTAGCCACCTCTGCCGTTCGCACTGATCGCATCCATGGATCGCTGTCGGACATCTCGGCTGATGTAGCCGCCGCGATAGATCCCCAGTACGAGGTCATTATACAGGGCATTGCTGTCGTAACCGCCTTCCGCCTCAAAGGTCAGCCGGTGCTCTGTCCCGTTCCAGAGGGTATCCGTCGCGCTGCTTGTGGCTTCCTGCCCTTGGGCATTCACAGCAATGATCAGCAAAAGAAGGCAGCACCACCAGCACTTACCGGTCGCCATTCACGATGTAGTTGGCATCCGTGGTCAACTGCAGGTCCAGACTGTAGTTGCTGCGCAATTGCACATGCTGCGGCTGGTCCGCGGTGTTGAATACGGCATTGATGTGAAGGCGTCCGCCGGTATGGAAGAGGTCGATCTGCTCAGGCGATACTATCATATCCAGCCGGGTAGCGATGCTCGAGGAAACGATGCCGTCCGTTCCGAGGGTACCCGATGCAATAGCTTGCCCGGAGCTGAGCTGGGAGAGAATGTTCCCTTGGGCATCCACGATATCCAGGTCGAGCACCGCGCTAAAAGGGAAGCCGTTGTCGGCGAAAAGATGGAGCGTTCCGTTTTGCACCGCATGTTGGTCTGAGCTACCTGGAAGATCCACGGCAAGGGTCTTTTGAAGCGTCAGGCCCGTAGCGGAAAGGCGTAGCGGAATGTCTATTGCAAGATCGGCGATAAGCTTACTGCTATTGTAGAAGAAGTCATGCCCATTGCTTATGTCCCCCAGCGGGTTGATGGTCACATCCATGGCATACTCGATCTGCGATGGAAGGTTCTCCACAAAGGGTTTGATGTTGCTGTTCCCGGCATTCAGATCGAAGGTGTTCAGCGCGGATTGGAAAGAGCCGTTCAGGTCCAATGCCCGGTCGAGATTCACTGGCCCGGCTGTGATGGGAGCGATTAGGGCCACGGTGATGCCGGTGGTGCTGTTCACAGAGCGGATGAAGTGGATATGGGCTTGGGCATCGACACCGATCCCGTTGTGTACCTGAAGCTGGGCCGTCACTTGGTCCAAGGAAAGCGAACCGGTGATGTTGTCGAAAAGACCCAGGCCCGAAGAGGTGGAGTCCACTTGGATGTTGCGTGTGCCGAAGGACCCTGTGGCATACTCGGCGATGATGTCGTGATAACTCACCTTCGATAGCAGACTATCCTGGTTGGTAACGTTGAAGGCTGGGCCATTGGGGTCCGACGAGTAGCTGAGATGCGTGGCCAAGGTGTTCACCGCATTGTGGTTTGGACCTGTCATGTCGAACACATAGCCATCCAGTGCTCGGCTGGTCTGCGTAACGCTCGGGTTGGCCGGGGTACCGGGTGGAAGCGCTTGCACAGCGGCAAAGGGAACCCCATTCAGCGTGGCCCCAGGAAGTGAGAAGTTCCCCAAGATGTTCCCATTCATCCTGCTGGTGACCTTGATGTCCACCTGCCCGGAGCGGACGATCAGTTCACTGAGCGATAGGTCCTGCAGGTCGAAATGGGTCACGTTGTCCGTAGAGTTGAAGGTGACGCCCGGTTGCACCGGCACCGGCCCTGGGACCGGCACTGCGTAGGCATATTGGAAGCTGGTGTCTGGTGCGTTCAGTATCGTATCCAGTGAAAGCGCGAAGAGCTCGCTGGTGAATACGATACTCACGTTACCGTCGGCATCGGTGGAGAGGATGCTGTCCGGGAGCAGGTCATTGATCGTCAAGGATGTCTTGACCAAAGGCGCGGTCACGTTCAAGTCCCAACGAGGTGGCTCGGGCTCCTTCTGGCAGGCCTGCACCAATAGGACCGCTGCCAGTATCAACAGCAAAGGGCGGAAGGTTCTTCCGTTCATCGTCGGCAAGGTAGGTGTCGGGGCCGCATTCGTGGAACGGGCAATGGCGGAAGTAAATTCGCGCTTCTTTCAAGTACCCGGTCATCCTGTTCGATAGGCGCATATTCCTTCCCTGGCTTTCCAGCGCGACCGTAATGTTCGCATTGTCCTATATCTGGCATGGGCTGGCCCTTACCGATCTCAACGAGTTGCGCATGCCCTTGACGCGATACCTTGCCATGACGGGTGCAGCTTACGTGCTCGTTGGCCTGATCATCTGTCTGGCTGTACGCGTCTGCCTGATGCGTGGATGGGTCTCGCTAAAGCGGGGATTCCCGGCGGCCAGCATGCTGGTGGGTGCGATGATCGGCCTTGTTGTCTACCTGCTCGTTTTTGTGTTGGGGCTTTCTTTCGCTGGGCATGAATTGCGGCATGTGGTGGTGGACGTGCTCTGGCAGATGTTTGAGCAAGCGATAGGCGGTCTGGTGGTGAGTCTGGGCATGATCTATGGCATGCATCGCAGCTTCATGGAAGCGGAGCACGCGCGGTAGCTGCTGATCTCAACCGTGATACTTGGTGCCCCAGACGCGATCGAGGTAGGCCGCGAGTTCCTGCTCCTTCCGGTTGTCGCCAGGAGTATAGAAGGTGGTGCCGATCAAACTTTCCGGAAGGAATTCCTGCTCGTTGAAATGACCAGGGCTGTCGTGGCTGTATTGATAGCCCTTCCCATGGCCGAGGTCCTTCATCAACTTGGTGGGCGCGTTCCGCAGGTGGATCGGCACGGCCAGATCACCGGTGCGCTGCACGGCGGCCTGCGCTTCCCCGATAGCCAAATAGCTCGCGTTGCTCTTGGGAGAACAAGCCAGATACACCGCGCATTGCGACAGGATGATGCGGCTTTCCGGCCAGCCGATCATCTGCGCGGCCTGCATCGTGGTGGTGGCCATCAGCAGCGCATTGGGATTTGCGTTGCCGATGTCCTCGCTGGCGAGGATCAACATTCGGCGCGCAATGAACAGCGGGTCTTCGCCGCCCTCCACCATGCGGGCCAGCCAATACACAGCAGCGTTTGGATCGCTACCGCGCAAGCTTTTAATGAAGGCGCTCACGATGTCGTAGTGCTGCTCACCCTGCTTGTCGTAACGGGCAGAGGTATTCTGTACCACTTCCTTCACCAAGGCATTGGTCACCGTGATCACTGGGCTTACATCGGCATCGGGGCTTGAAGGGACAGCGGCACGCACGCAGAGTTCGAAGGTGTTCAGCAGTCGCCGGGCATCTCCACCGCTGGCGCGCATCAAAGCCTCGGTCTCCTTGATCTCGATGTGTTTTCCGAGGAGTTCCTTGTCTTCCTGCATTGCGCGTTGAAGCAAGCCCATCAGGTCTTCTTCGGTCAACGGCTTCAGCACATAGACCTGGGAGCGGGAGAGGAGCGCGCCGATCACTTCGAAGGAAGGATTCTCGGTCGTGGCGCCGATCAGCGTGATGACGCCCTTCTCGACGGCGCCGAGCAACGAGTCCTGTTGCGACTTGCTGAAGCGGTGGATCTCGTCGATGAAGAGGACGGCGCTTCGCGAAAAGAGACCGCTGCCACCGGCTTGCGCGATCACCTCGCGGATATCCTTCACGCCGCTATTGATGGCGCTGAGAGTGAAGAAGGGCCGGTCCAGCTCTTGTGCCATCAAACGCGCCATGGTGGTCTTGCCCACTCCGGGCGGCCCCCAGAGGATCATGCTGGGAAGGATCTTGCCGGCGATCGCCTTGCGGATGATGCCCTCCTTTCCGACCAGATGCTCTTGTCCCACCACCTCGTCCAAGGTCTGCGGTCGCATGCGTTCAGCTAGAGGAGTGGTATCCATGGGGAGGCCGAAATTACCATTGCTAGCGCGGGGCGTGACCTCGCTGGTAACAGTGGCGTATCTGTTGGCCATGTTCAAAACTTTCCCAGCCAGAAGATTTGGTAGATCCATCGCACTTCGCTTAATTGTGCGTCACATTGATGACGGATAATTCGTCAGAGGCCACAGATGACCACGTTAAAACCAGGTGACAATGCCCCCGCATTCAGCGGGATCGATCAACAGGGAAAGGCGTTGAAGCTCGCTGACTTCGCTGGTGGCAAGCTGGTGCTCTACTTCTATCCGAAGGATGATACTCCCGGTTGTACCGCGGAAGCCTGCAGCCTGCGGGATGACCATGCGGGGTTGCGAAAAGCTGGCTACGACGTGGTCGGCGTGAGTCCCGACAAGGCGACCAAGCACAAGAAGTTCGCGGACAAGTACGACCTGCCCTTCCGCCTGCTGGCCGATCCGGAGAAGGAGGCCGCTAATGCATATGGCGTGTGGGGCCGGAAGAAATTCATGGGGCGTGAATACGATGGCATCCTGCGCACCACCTTCCTGATCGACGGGAAGGGCGTCATCGAACGCGTGATCACGGACGTGCGCACGAAGGACCATGCACAGCAGGTCTTGGAAGGAGATGCGGCATAGCTTCGGGGTCCGGTAAACAAGTAACCACAACAACACGATAAGATGGCAGCGGAGATCAACAAGGAGAAGCTGAAAGCACTGCAGCTCACCATGGACAAGATGGAGAAATCCTTCGGCAAGGGCGCGGTGATGCGGATGGGCGACGATGCGATCGAGAAGGTGGAGGTGATCCCTTCCGGTTCCATTGGCTTGGAC
>JBEPUG010000136.1:0-9514 GCA_041691695.1 Flavobacteriales bacterium | reverse complement strand
GTCTTGATGTCGCCGATGAGCTTGCAGGGCGGGACGTTGAAGGTGCGCATGATGTCTTCACCCGTGATCGGCGGTTGGAAGTTGCGTACGTGGTCCTTCTCCTCGACCTCCTTCATCTTCTGGAGCACCACCTCGTAGTTGGCGAGGTAGCGCTTCTTCTTCGCCTCATTCTTGCTCGTGATGTCGGCTTGGCAGAGGATCATCAGCGCGTCGATGTCGTCGCCAGCGTCGAAAAGCAGCCGGCGTACGGCGCTGTCCGTCACGACGTCCTTGGTGAGGGAGATGGGACGAAGGTGAAGCAGCACGAGGTTTTTCACGAAACGCATCTGCTCGTCCAGCGGCAGCTTCATGCGGCGGAAGATCCCGGGCACCATGCGCGCGCCCTTGTCCTCGTGTCCGTGGAAGGTCCAACCGTGGCCGGGTTCGAAGCGTTTGGTCTTCGGCTTCGCGATGTCGTGTAGTATCGCCGCCCAGCGCAGCCAGAGATCGTCACTCTTCTGCGCCACGTTGTCCAGCACCTGCAGCGTGTGGTAAAAGTTGTCTTTGTGTCCGATGCCGTGCTTCTCCTCGGCGCCTTGCAGCTCCAGCATCTCCGGGAAGAATCGCACCAGCAGCCCGCTGTTAAGCAGGAGCTTGAAACCGACGCTTGGCACTTTCGCGAGGATGATCTTGTTCACCTCTGTGTGGATCCGCTCCGCGCTGATGATGTCCAGTCGCTCGGCGTTGCGTTGGATGGCCTCTATAGTGGGCGCGTCGATGCAGAAGCCGAGTTGTGTGGCAAAACGAATAGCGCGCAACATGCGCAGTGGATCGTCGCTGAATGTGATATCCGGCGCCAGCGGCGTGCGGATGATGCCGCGCTCGAGATCACGCACGCCATCGAACGGATCGATCAGCTGGCCACGGTCCCCGGCGTTGAGTGAGATCGCCAGCGCGTTGATCGTGAAATCGCGGCGTTCCTGATCATCCTGGATGCTGCCCGGTACCACTTCGGGTTTCCGGCTGTTGCGGCTATAGCTCTCCTTGCGTGCGCCCACGAATTCCACTTGTGTGTCGCCAAACACGAACATGGCCGTCCCGAAATTCTTGAAGACGTGCACGTGGCCCGCGTTCAATTCCTTGGCCATGGCCTCGGCGAACGCGATGCCGTCGCCTTCGGTCACTATGTCGATGTCCTTGCACGGCCGCCCGAGCAGCAGGTCGCGCACGTATCCGCCGATGGCAAAGGCCTTCACACCCAACCGTGTGGCAACACGCTCTGCGGCTTGGAACAGCGGCTGCTCCAACACGCCGGTGAGCCGGTCCTCGTCTACTGTATGTTCGTTATGCTGCGGCACTTGGATAGCTATTCCGAGGAATGGGCCCACGCCTGCGGTGGGCGGGCGCGAAAATAGGACTGTTGGAATAGTAGGAAGCGAATAGACTTGCACCCTGCGACCCGGTGGTCTCATTCACAGAAACTGAACACCATGGACGAATTCATGAAAGCCGCGATCGACGAGGCGCGCAAAGGCCTTGCGGAAGGCGGCATCCCCATCGGATCAGCGCTGGTGCGTGATGGAAGGATCATTGCCACCGGGCGCAACAAACGCGTGCAAGAGAAAAATCCTATTCTCCACGGCGAGATGGATTGCCTGAACAACGCGGGCCGTATTGGCAGCTACACGAACACGGTGATCTACTCCACGCTTATGCCGTGCTACATGTGCGCGGGCACGATCGTGCAGTTCAAGATACCCAAAGTGGTCGTTGGTGAAAGCCGCACGTTTACCGGGGCACGGAAGTTCATGGAAGAACACGGCGTGGAGGTGATCGATCTCGACCTGCGGGAATGCATCACGATGATGGAGGGCTTTATCGCCGCCAAGCCAGAACTGTGGAACGAGGATATCGGGGAGTAGGTCCAGTTCAGACGATCAGACGATCGGGTACCCTACAGACATTCACATCTGGCCAATGCTCGGTTTAATGGCAACGCATGTGTGGATCTGCCTCCAACTCCGCATCGCGGCACGGGCGGCGCGGAATTCAATTTTCTGATCGTCTGATCTTCTTATCCTTTGATCACCTCTTCCAAGGGATCGGGATGGATATTTGGTTCACAGGGCTCTCATGCCCGTTATGGCAGGTGATGCACGTGACCTTGAACCCCGAGGCCAAGTAGTTATCCTTGAAATCGCCTTTGACATTAAAATAAGTGCTGTCCATCGATTGCACCATTTTCATCATGTACAACGTGGTCTGCTTTTTCTTGGTATCGGCGGCAAAGTCCATCTTGGTGGAGTCCGCGGCGGAATGGGTGTGGCAGTCGCCACAATTGTAGTTCAGGGCCACCTCGAAACTGTGCATCACATTCATCAGGTCATCGTGGGAGATGTCCTTGGGCAGCACCTTGAGGTTGTTGTCATCGCCTCCATGCTCGACCTGAGTGGGAGCGGGGCTGAATGCAAAGGTGCCAGCGATCACCAACCCGCCGACCAGCGACATCACCGTGGCTTTCGTATTCAAAAGATGTGACATGTTGTTTTGTTTTCAGGTTGGCTAGCGTGCGCCAATGTACGTTGTGATCATTCACCCAATGGTCCATCCATGTTGACCTCCCACGCACACTTGAAGTGCCCCTCCGGGCAAGTCTTGAAACCATGCAGGCCGCAAGGCCGGCAGTAGAGCGGCTCGATGCGTTCAGCGATGCGGCCATTGGCGTTCAGCGGACCGAAGCCAAAGGCGGGCACAGTGCTGCAGAAGACCGCTGTGACCGGTGCGTTCATTGCGCTGGCGATGTGCAGCGGGGCGCTGTCGTTCACGTAGTTCATCGCGGCGCCTTCCATCAATGCAGCGGTTCCGAGCAGTGCAAGCCTTCCTGCTAGCACCTCACCACGACCGGCCTCCCGCGCGATGCTTTCGCACAGCGGAATGTCGCAGGGCGCGCCGATAAGGAGAATGCGATAGTTTGCGGGAAGGGACTTGATCAGCTCGATCCATTTCTCCGCAGGCCATTGCTTGGTGAACCAGACGGAGGCAGGTGCGATGGTGATATATGGTTCCATCAAGGTCTCTAGCAGAGGTCCGATATGTATCGGACCTTGATGCGTCCTGGCTTCCTCAGGATCCCGAGGCGGAGATCCTGAGGGAACTAAGGGAACTAATGCAGTGCGATCCGCCACTGTCGGGTAAAGCTTCGGCATCGGCCTCGAGGCATCCGTGAGATGCGCGATCAGGTTGTTCAGCCGGTCCACCTCGTGGATGATCGGCGCGTCGCTTTTTACCGGGTGTTCGCGTAGCACCTTCGGCTCCGGGATGTTGTGCTTCACCTTCCTTGAGAAGAGGAAGCTCAGCGGATTCTTGTCGTAGCCGATCGTCTCTTTTCCGCCGGAAAGCACCGTCATCAGGCCGGTGCTGAAGAAACGCTGGGCGTTGATCACATGGTCATAGCGCTGTTTGCGTAAGGTGGCGATCAGCTGGAACAATGCTCGTGTCTTGCCTTGTCGTTTGTCCCACACCTGCAGTTTCCGCAGGAAGGGATGGCCGATGAATAGACCATCATTCCCCTTGCGCACCACGAGATCGATGGCCGCATAAGGATAGAAGGCATGCAGTTTTTCCAAGATGCTGGTCGCCAGCACAGCATCGCCCAAAAAGGCGGTCTGGATGATCAGGAATTGCTTCGCGGACATGGTGGATGCGCCGCAAAGATGCTGATCTGATCGCGCACTCCTCACATGATCGCAGGGTCCATCTTCTTGCGCAGCGTGCGGCGGCGGAAGAAGCGGAATACGATAGGGAAGACCAATAGGATGAAGATCGTGGCGGTGATCAGGCCGCCAATGATGACGATGGCCAACGGCTTTTGGCTCTCACTGCCGATGCCAGTGCTCAGTGCGGCAGGCATCAGGCCGATGCTGGCCATCGCGGCCGTCATCACCACGGGGCGGATGCGTTTACGGACACCCTCGATGATGGACTTGTCAAGGCTCCATCGCTTGTCCAGGTTGTCGTTGAACTCGGTTACGAGGATCACGCCGTTCTGCACGCAGATGCCGAAGAGGGCGATGAAGCCGACACCTGCCGAGATGCCGAAATTCATACCCGTGACATGTAGCGCCAGGATGCCGCCAACGAGCGCGAATGGCACGTTCACCAGCACCAGACCGGCGTTGCGCGCATCGCCCAATGCGATGAAGAGGATGACGAAGATGGCCGCGAGACTGATCGGCACCACCTGAGCGAGTCGCGCGGAGGCACGTACCTGGTTCTCGAATTCGCCCGTCCATACTTCGCTATAGCCAGCTGGGAACTTCACATGGGCGTCCACATTGGCACGGGCTTCTTTTATAGTGCTCCCTAGATCGCGGTCCCGCACGGTGAACTTCACGCCGATGAATCGCGAGTTGTTGTCACGATAGATGAAGGCGGGGCCGGTATGGTTGGAGACGGTGGCGATCTCACCCAACGCAACGCGGTCACCGGAGAGGGTTGGGACTTGGATCGCTTCGATCGCCTCCTCGTTCTTCCTGTACTCCAGCGGAAAGCGGATGCGGATATCGAACTTCCGCTCGCCCTCGTACATCACATTGGCTGTTTTTCCACCGATGGCCATCTCGATCACGGCCTGCGCATCCGCAGTGGTGACGCCGAAGAGCGCCATCTTGGTGGCATCAAGCTGGATCTGGATCTCCGGCTGGCCCATATTGCGCAGCACACCCGCGTCATGGATCCCGCGCACGTTATGGATCTGCGCCAGTACCTGGTCCGCAAGAGTGTCCAAAGTGGGCAGGTCCGGCCCGTAGATCTTCACCGCGTTGTTGCAGTTCATGCCCGAGACGGCCTCTGCCACGTTATCGATAATGGGCTGCGAGTAGTTGTAAGTGATGCCTTGGAATTGCTTCAGCTGGTGGTCCATGGCATCGATCATGTCCGCTTCCTTTACGCCCTTCGGCCAGTCCTTATTGGGCTTCAGGTTAACCTGCATCTGCACCTAGTAGAAACCGCTGGGATCGGTGCCCTCATTGCTTCGCCCGGTCTGGCTGAGTACGCCATTCACCTCCGGGAAGGCGTTGATCTTGGCGCGCAGCAGCTTGGTGATGTTCACCGTGGCGGGCAGGTCCATACTCATGGGCATTTCGGCCTCCACCCAGAGTGCGCCCTCGTTCAGTTCCGGCAGGAATTCAGTGCCCATCCATTTCAAGGAGACGAGCGAAAGCACGAGAAAGACGATCGCTGCGATAAAGGTGGGACGCGGGTGGTCATAGGCCCATGAGAATCCGCGGAAGACGTATTTGTCAAAGAAGCGCGTCACCGCACTGTGCTTCTCCTTCACGTTCTTCTTCAGCAATGCTGCGCAGAGCACGGGCACCAGCGTGATCGTGAAGATCAACGCGCCGAGAAGCGCGAAGCCGAGTGTCCATGCTAACGGGGAGAACATCTTGCCCTCCACCTTCTGGAAGGAGAAGATGGGGATGAGCGCGGTGATGATGATGAGCTTGCTGAAGAAGACCGCCTTGCCGGTGCGTGTGGCCGCATGCTTGATAAGGCCAAGCTTGCTCATGCGATCGAACTTGTCCATGCCCACATTCTGCGCCAAATGGTCGAGCGCGACGAAGAGCCCTTCCACCATCACCACGGCGCCGTCTATGATGATACCGAAGTCGATCGCGCCGAGCGAAAGAAGGTTGGCGCTCATGCCTTTCAAATGCAAGCAGAAGAAGGCGAAGAGGAGCGAAAGTGGAATGATGATGGAGACGATCAGCGTCGTTCGCCAATCCGCCATAAAGAGGAACACGATAGTGGTGACGAGAACGATGCCTTCCGCGAGGTTGTTCATCACCGTATCCGTGCAATAGTCCATCAGCGTGTCGCGGTCGTAGAAGGTCACCATCTTCACGTCCTTCGGCAGCACCTGGGTATTGATCTCATTGATCTTGTCCTTCACGCGGGCCAGGACCTCGCTCGGATTCTCTCCTTTGCGCATCACGACGATCCCTTCCACTACGTCATCCGCGGTGTCGAGACCTACCTGTCCCACACGGGGGAGGTCGCCTTCCTTCACTTCCGCGACATTCTTCACCAGGATGGGAACGCCACCGCGATCCTCGATGATGATGTTGCCGATGTCCCCGATGGAGGTGAGCAGGCCCATGCCGCGCACCACGAAAGCCTGTCCATTCTTCTCGATCACGTCGCCGCCAACATTGACGTTGCTGCGCGCCACCGCTTGGTAGACCTCCAATGGCGTGAGGTCATATTGTCGCAGACGGCCGGGATCGGCCTCTATCTCATAGATCTTCTGTCTGCCGCCGAAGGCCGTGACATCCGCAACGCCCGGCACTTCCCGCAGCCTGCGATCGATCACCCAATTCTGCAGCGTGAGCAGTTCGCGCGAATTCTTGTCGGGACTTTGCAGCGTGTAGCGGAAGATCTCGCCCGTGGGGCCATACGGCGGCTGTACATCGGACTTGATGCCATCCGGAAGATCGACAGTGTTCAACTGGTTGTTCACCTGTTGCCGCGCGAAAAAATCCTCCACCCCGTCGTCGAAGATGATCTTCACCACGCTGAGGCCGAACATGCTGATGGAGCGCACGTTCGTCTTGCGCTGCACGCTGTTCATGCTGATCTCGATCGGCATGGTGACGAAGCGTTCGATCTCCTGTGCACTGCGGCCGGGCCATTGCGTGATGATAACGATCTGCGTGTTGGTCACATCTGGGAACGCCTCGATGGGAGTGTTGCGGAAGCTGACGACGCCTGCGATCACCAGCGCCGTCACCCAGAAGAAGGTGAAGAAGCGGTTCTTCAGGGAGAAGGTGATGATGGCCCGGATGAAGCTCATGGTGCGTTGCTGAAGGGTTCGGCACGTGCCGGATCAACGGTCGTTCAGCGCGTCGTAGAGGAACAATTGCTGCTTGCTCACCACGGCCTCGCCGGGCTTCAGTCCCGCGCTCACCCACGTTGTTCCGCCGTTACTGTGGTCTGTGGTGATCTCCCGCGTTTTCAGGTTGAAGCGGTCCTTGAACACCATCACATACTGGTGGCCGTCGTCCTCGATGATCGCGCCGCTGGGGATGGAGGGTAGGCTGCGGTCCTCTTGGAAGCGCAGTTGCACGTTGGCGATCATCTCGGGTTTCAGCGAGATCTCGGGGTTCGGCAGGCGGATGCGAATGCGCTCGGTGCGCGTCTCAGGGTCCAGCAGGTTATAGATCTTGTCCACCTTGCCGTGGTAGACCTTGCCGGGATAGCTCAAGGTGGTGATCTCTGCAGGCATGCCCTCCTTCACGCGGGAGATATCGTTCTCATAGACGTCCGCAAGCACCCACACCTCATCGAGCTCGGCCACAGTGAAGATCTTGGTGTTCTGGTCCGCAGGCAACATCACGTCCGGCGCGATGTCCTTGGCGATGATGTATCCGCTGGTGGGCGCCTTCACATCGTACTCGGAGCCATTCTGAAAATGGTAGATGGAGAAGGATTCCTGCACGCGCTTGAGCTGCGCCTCCGCCTTGTCCGACTCCTGTTGCGCCGACACGAGGTCGCGCTCACTGATCAACTTGCTGTTGAAGAGGTCCTGCAGCACGTTCAAGTTCTTGTGCGCCACCGTCACATCACTTTGTGCATCGCTGAGTTGGTGGGTCATGTCGGCCACCTCGCTGGAGCGTATCACCGCAAGCGTCTGCCCCTTGGTGACATGGTCGCCTAGTTCGGCATCCACACTCAATACCTGTCCGCCCACGATGGGGTAGATATCGGCCAACTTCTCGCCATCGGGGGCGATGTGTCCGTTGAGGTCGATCACTTCCTCCACGGGCTTTTCGCGCACGGTGTCCAGCTTGATGCGACCGAGCATGGTGTCGCTCAAGGTGAAGGCGTTCGCATCCGGGTCGGGTGATGCTGGTGCATGGCATCCGCCGAGGAAGGCGATGGAAGCGGCCCCGAGCAGGGTGAACAGCACGGAAACCAAGGTGGGGCGCGCTGCCCTACCGGTCGAAGAGCCGCTGGCCCGTGGCGAATTCAAGTTCATCGTATGCGTTTTGTAGGTCGGCCTTCAGTCGGTCCACCCCGATGATGGAGGCGTTGTAGGACTCGAAGAGATCGGTGAATTCAAGAAGAGAGATGTTGCTCTTGGTGTAATTGCCCACGAGGCTTTCGCTGAGCTGGTCGAGCTGCGTGCCGAAGCCTTCACTGGTCGCGGTATACTGGTTCTGCAGGGAGCGCAGGTCGGCAAGGGCGCGCAGCACTTCTTCACGCACGCCCAGGGTCGCGGAACCGGACTTGGCCTTGGCCTCGGCCAGCGTGGCCACAGCGCGCTTTATCTGCCCTTGGTTGCGATCGAAGATGGGGACAGAGAAGCCTGCAGTGAGCGCATAGTAGTTCGGCAGGTAGTTGCCGTTCTGGTCGTAGTTCACACCAAGGCTCAGGTCCGGTACGGTGGTGCGGCGTTGAAGCTTCAGGTCCAAGGAATCCGCGGCCACTTCGTAGTTGGCGGCGAGGATCTGCGGACGGTTCTTCAAGGCGAGGGTGATCAATGCGATACTGTCCATGGGCAAGGCCCGGATGAGCAATACCTCGTTGGCGACGGGTTGGGAGATGATCGTCCGTGGGTCGTTCAGCAGCACATGCAGATCTTCCTGAAGGCCATTCAGCTGCCGTTCCAGACCCATGCGCTGGTCGTTCAGATCAAAGTAGGATGCGCGCAGGCGGGTCACTTCCTTCAAGGAGACGTTACCGTTCTGGTACTGCTGGCCGTATGCATCCACCAGGACCTTGAGCAGGTCCAATTGTGAACTGATGGTGGCCAGCGCATGGCTCGTATAGAACTGCTCGTGCAGGTCGCTGTGCAAGCGCAGGCGCAACGTGGCGGCGAGTTCCGCGTACTCGGCCTCACTCAGGCTCTTGCGCTGCTCGGACTCGCGAACGGCAAGCGAGCGTTGGCCCGCGATGCGGAAGAGATCATCGATGCTGAAGGCCTTTTCGCCGTTCGGACCCACGTCAAAAAAACTGCCGGTGGAAGGACGTACACTCCATTCGCTGCCTAGGGCCGGGTTGTTGAAAAGCCTTGCTTGTACCCGGTCCGCCTCAGCCTTGTCGATCTCGTAGTGTTGAGCCAGCAGGTCCAGCGAGCCGGTGATCAGAAGGCTGTCCGCTTGGTGCATATCGACATGCAGCGTGTCCTGCGCTGTGGCTGCTAGAGTAAAGACCAGCGCGGGAAGGACGAGGACAATGGACCGAAGCATGGTGCAAAGCGACGACCTACTTCTTAAGGCGGCCTTGCGAGGGACCTTAAAAGTTCCTTAGATCCGGGAGGAAATACACCACGTAGGCACAGAGAAGACACGGAGGGGCTTAGATAACCGTCGGTAGCAGCAGTTCGAAGTGATGACGCCCATCAAAGCTGTAGTGCACACCGCCACCGGCATCCTGGACCACTTGCCGGACGATGGAGAGCCCGAGTCCACTACCGGGTAGACTTTCAGCGGCGGGACCGCGGTAGAAGGGTTCGAAGACCTGATGAGCGGGCAGC
>JBEPUG010000135.1:0-9691 GCA_041691695.1 Flavobacteriales bacterium | reverse complement strand
CACGATCACCGCCACGGCGCCCGCGTCCTGCAACGCCTGCACTTTGCTAACGAAGGTGCATATGCCGCGGTCCACCAATGCGATCTTGCCCACGAGGTCCGCGCCATTGGTGATGCTGTCGCATCCGTCGCTCGCCGGTGACACATCGTCCTGCACCAGCACCACGTCGGCGGTGAGGGGAACGGTTGGCAGTGGTGGGCCGAATCCGGCAAGCACATTGTCGTATGGGCCATCCACGCTGGCGGGCGAATTCACTACCAATGAACTGTCTACGCCGGTCGAGGACCACGTGTACATCTGCATGCGCCCGCTTTCTCCGTCATCGGGTGTGCCGAAGTTGGCGTTGTTGACCCCACCGCCATCCTGTGCGTCGGCCAACACTTCATCGTTGCCTTCGCCCGCACCGGTGTAATTGGTCGCTTGGAAATTCCCGCTCACCTCATCGAATCCATACTGGTACCAGATGTCGTGCAGGGCATTACACATGTAGAAGAGGTTCGTGATGGCTGCGCTGAGGTTGTCTACCGGATCCGCTGGCTGGGTGAATGTGTAGTCGAAGCTCAGGCCTGCTTCGCCGTCTGGGCTGAAGCCTGGAAGATCATCATTGTCGATGTCATCGCTGGCGTAGACATTGTTGCCGCGCGTGATGGTGTATTCCGCCCCGGGGATCCCGTTGGTATCATGCCAGCCATAGGGCGAGGCATCCACATCCGCGGGATTGCTCAATAGCGTGCGCGGGCCGAAACTGGGTGCCTGCACGGGAAGGGCGAATACGCGGTAACTCGCGCCATCCGGAGGCGGAGGCCCATCCTCCATCGGCGCGACCATCGGAGCTTCCACAGCACAACGCGCATTCGCGAAGCTGCCGTTGGGAAGCCTGCACGCCACGTTGCGGTCGTTCAAGCGGATGATCTTTCCCGATGTCGCATCAACTGCCAGGTCCCACCAGTGCACCGTGCTGTTGGAGCGGATACTCAGGTCCCACGCTAGCTTCAGACCTTCGCCGTCAACCGGCTGATAGACCAGCCGAGCCTTGATCGGCGCCGATGCGATGCCCGAAGGCGAGAATTCGAACGTGGTCGCATCCATCGTCTTCGTTACACGAACGGTCGTCGCGGAAAGACCCAATTGCTTCGCGGCCTGCTTCAAGGCATCCGCAGCGCGAATGCCCGGAGTGGCGGACGGCGCATGAGCGGCAACATCCTTGATCATGCGGTTGCCGAACGTGACCATGCGCCCGTTATGCAGCGCAAAATTGGCCACCGCACCGCGCACTGGAAGTCCGTTCACTTGCTGTTGGATGTAGATATAGTGGGTGCCGTTCTTGTCGGAAGTTTCACTGGTGACGACCCATTGCGAGATATCCGTCTGCGACAGGCCAAGTGCGGTCTGATGCTCCTTCAACCAGGAAGCCACAACTGGATCTTGTCCTTGCGCCGCGGCGGGTAGCGCCAAAAGAAAAGCGAGCGCTGGAAGGATCAGGTGTCGGAGTCGAACGGTCATGGTCGGGATGGTGTATCGATAAAAGGATCCGCAAGGTATCGGAATGAAGCATGTGGTGCTCGTCCACTCCCACGGAGGCGGTCATCCTTCTCTAGGCATCAGCCCAGCAGTGTGTGCGGATGCCAAGTGGCTTCACGTTGTCGCTGCTTCACCACTTCAAAATTGAAGGGCGGGATACTCTTTGCAGTGGGCAAGTGATACAGTGTTCAGCAGGTCCTCCTCACTCGAGCCTGCCCAACCGCCGCATCTCCGGCCACTTTTTCGCCACAGCAAATACCACCAGCACCGTGGCCACACCGCCACTGACCACCGCGAACATGGTGCCGCCGATGGTGCCGAGGAAGCTCTGGCCGAAGCGTGCCACCACGCCGGACTCGAAGCCGCCGAGCTCGTTGGAAGCACCAACGAAGACGCCGTTCACCGCCGCAACGCGCCCGCGCATCTCGTCCGGCACGCGGGTGAGCGTCAAGGTCGTGCGCACCACCACGCTTATGTGATCCAGCGCACCGAGCAGGGCGAGCATGAAAAGCGAGAGAATGAAATTGGTGGAGATGCCGAAGATGATAGTGGCCACGCCGAATCCCGCCACGGCGATCAGCAGCGTACGGCCTGCACGGCGCATCGGCGGTAGTACCATAAGTATCCCAGCCATCGCGATGGCACCGACGGACTGCGCGGACTGGAGCCAGCCCAGTCCTTCGGCACCCACGTGGAGAATGTCCGTGGCATAGATCGGCAGCAGCGCCACGGCGCCACCGAAGAGCACCGCGAAGAGGTCGAGCGTGATGGCCGCGAGCAGCACGCGCGACTCCTTCAGGAATCTAAAGCCTGCCAACATGGTGTTCCATGTCGCCCTTTCGGTGGACTGGACAATTGGACGCAGGCGCATGCAGGAGACCGCCGTGGCAAAGATCCCGCAGGAGATGGCGTTGATGAGGAAGACCTCTGCGCCGGTCTTGAAGTAGCCGATGAGCACGCCGCCCAGCGCGGGACCCACCACAGAGGCCACCTGCCACGCGCTGCTACTCCAGGCGGCAGCGTTCCCAAATACCTCCGGAGGAACGCTCTGCGCCATCAACGTGGAACTCGCGGGATCGTTGAAGGCACGCATCACGCCGAACAGAAAGAGGCAGGTGTAGACCAGCAGCAGACTGCCGTGGGTGTAGGACAACGCTGCCAGTCCAAGCGAGAAGATGCCAAGGCCGAGCTGCGTGAAGAGCACGATGTACTTGCGGTTATAGTGGTCCGCAACGTGGCCTGCCAGCAGCGAAAGCAGGATCACCGGCAGGACTTGCACAAGGCCTACCAAGCCAAGGAAGAACGCATCCTTGGTGCGCTCGTAGATCTCCCAGCCGAGCGCCACACCCACCATCCGTTCACCGAGCGTGGCAGTGAAGCGGCTCAGCATCACCAACTGGAAATCGCGGTGGCGCAGCGCGGCGATGCGGTCGTGAGATCCGGCTGGCGGCAAGGATTCGTTGGTCATCGATAGGCTTCGATCGCAGTTAGGAAGACCGCATGCATCATCGAGGTGCGCGGCCAAAGATCAGGTGTGCGCCGCTTAGAAGACCCAATCAGGCCCAAGAGCATTGACAAGGGCTGGTGGAAACCTTCGGTCCATTGTTTGCCAGAGATGATGCATGAGACCGATTCAACTTCTTCTTATCGTATCTGTTTTTGCCCTATTCTGTGGCTGTGAGCGCCAAATGAAGGTCGTTGGCCATGGTCCTTCCGTACACGACCAGCTCACCGGCCGAGGCTATATCACCCCACCCGTGGACAGCCTTACACGTCAGGATACGGCGCGCATACTTGGGGATACGTTGCGCTAGTTGATGCTCCGCAGTTAGTCATACCGCGAGGTGCACTAACCCCGCTTCATTTCATTCCCGTATCAGCCGATGATCGATCCGGTGCCACCTATACATTCGCGCCGTAGGGAATGGTGATCTCCTGATCTCCACCACCATGGAAGTACAGAAAAGCCTGAAGGTGATCGGCGCCGGCTATGGCCGCACCGGCACCACTTCCCTCTTCACCGCCCTCAACCAGCTCGGCCTACCCTGCTACCACATGACCGAGGTGCTGAGCAACAAGGCGAACAAGCACCACATCGACTTCTGGAAAAACGTGGCGGACACGCCCGAAGGCCAGCAGCACGATTGGAACACCGTCTTCGCCAACTACAACGCAACGGTGGATAACCCCGCCTGCTGCGTTTGGCGCGAGCTACATGCCGCCTACCCCAACGCCAAAGTGCTCCTAAGCCTGCATCCCAAGGGACCGGAGGCTTGGTACGAAAGCACCATGGAGACCATCTACTTCACCGAGGTCGTCTGGCAATTCAAGCTGCTCGCTGTCTTCGTGCCTTTCCTGCGAAAGATGAAGGACATGAGCCACAAACTCATCTGGCAACGTTCGCATCGAAGCACCATGGACAATAAGGCCGCGGCCATTCAGCGCTACACGGATCACATCGCTGATGTAAAGGCCGCCATCCCCGCCGAGCAACTGTTGGTCTATTCCGTGGACCAAGGCTGGAGCCCCCTCTGCGTCTTCCTCGGCCTGCCCGTGCCGAACACGCCCTTCCCCAGCGTGAATGACCGAAAGGAAATGAAGGGCGTCATCGCCAACATCACCAAGGGCGCCTATGTGATCATCGGCGTGGGTATGTTGCTGCTGACCGCGCTGGCGTGGGGTCTGACGAGGATGCTCTGAGAAGAATTAATAGCGGACCCACTGCGTCGAAAAGCCCCGCGCTACGTTCGTGGAATGCGACACCGCCGCAGCTAAATTCGCCCTCCTGCCATCACCTATTGTGCGGCCGGCCACTACCTCCATCATGGAAGAACAGAACGGATTGAAGGTCATCGGTGCCGGCTACGCTCGCACCGGTACCATGTCCCTCTTTACCGCTCTCACTAAGCTGGGCATGCCGTGCTACCAGATGTTCGAGATGTTACAGAACAAGTCGAACCAGGACCATCTCGCTTTTTGGAACAACGTGGCGGAAGAGCCTGCTGGCAAGCAGCACGATTGGAACTCGGTGTTCGCGGACTATACCGCTGCGGTGGACAATCCGGCCTGCTGCGTATGGCGAGAGTTACATGCGGCCTACCCACAGGCGAAGGTGGTGCTCAGCCTGCATCCCAAAGGACCGGAGGCGTGGTACGAAAGCACCATGGATACCAGCTATTTTACCGAGAACCTGTGGCAGTTCAAACTACTCACGGTGTTCGTTCCGCGCCTTCGGATGTTCGGCAACATGTCCCATAAGCTGATCTGGCAACGGAACCTCCGAGGCACCATGCCGGATAAGGCAGCGGCAATCCAGCGCTACAAGGACCACATCGAAGAGGTGAAAGCCGCGATCTCCGCCGACCAGTTGCTGATCTTCACTGCGGACCAAGGCTGGAGCCCGCTTTGCAACTTCCTCGGCGTGCCGGTGCCAAGGATGCCTTTTCCGCACGTGAACGATCGCAAGGAGAACAAGGGCTTCATCGCAGACATGACCAAGGGCGCCTATCTCATCATCGGGATCATAGCGCTGCTCGTGGCCGCTTTGGTGTACGGGCTGGTATGGATGCGGTGAGGTGGGCTGATCGGCTGTCGGCCATCTCCCTATTCTATTGGATCACATTGAATGGAACAGCGACCATCGACAGGAAATGTGCTCACCAGTATTCTGGATCGGTAATGGCCTTTTCTGCAAAGTGCTCAGTCTAGTGCCACGGCAAACGGATCATGGCGCGAATACTTTGGGAAGCAAATACCGATACGTCGGCCCATTTCCCTTTCAAAAGCATATCCTGCGCTCACCGGAACTTCGACCCGAAGCGCACATAGGTCGCTCGGTCCAACTCTTCGCGATGGTCCGGGTGCGCAATGCTTGTGAGTGCCTCGGCGCGCTGACGCAAGCTCTTGCCGAAGAGGTTCACGATGCCATGCTCGGTGGCCACGTGGTGCACGTTGGCGCGGGTGGTCACCACGCCGGAACCTTCCGCGAGGAACGGCACGATCTTGCTTTCGCCTTTGCGAGTGGTAGAGGCCATAGCGATGATGGGCTTTCCGCCTTCGCTGAGGGCAGCGCCTCGCATGAAATCCATTTGGCCACCCACGCCGCTGTATTGACGGGTGCCGATGCTATCCGCGCAAACCTGCCCGGTGAGATCCACAGCGATGGCGCTGTTGATGGCCACCACCTTGGGGTTCTGCTTGATCACATGGCCGCTGTTCACATAGGCGGTATCAAGGAACGCGAAGAGCGGATTGTCGTCGATGCGATCGTAGAGCGCACGGGTGCCAATAGCGAAGCTGGTGACCACGCGCCCGGGGTATTTGCGCTTGAAGCGGCCGGTGATCACGCCGCGATCCAGTAGGGGAATCAGTCCATCGCTGAGCATCTCTGTATGCACGCCAAGGTCCTTGTGGTCTTTCAGCCCGCGCAGGATCGCGTCGGGTATGGCACCGATACCCATCTGTAACGTGCTACCGTCCTCGATCAATTCGGAACACAGCGCTCCGATGCGCTCTTCCACGGGGCCGATGCCACTTGCATAGTCCACTTCGGGCAAGACTTCGTCCACCTCCACCATGGCGGCAAAGCGGCTGTTGTGCACCATCCCTTCGCCATGCGTGCGCGGCATTCGCGGGTTCACTTGGGCAATGAGCACCGCCGCATTCCGCACCGCAGCGCGTGCCACATCCACGCTCACGCCCAACGAGCAGAAACCGTGTGCATCCGGCGGCGACACATGCAGCAGCGCCACATCCAGCGTTAGCACACCTGCGAACAGACGGGGGATCTCGCTGAGGAATACCGGTACGTAATCGCCATGCGGACCATTCACGGCGGCTCTCACATTGTCGCTTACGAAAAGGCTATTCATGAAGAAAGCGCGCTGCACCTCGGGCTGCTCCAGGTGCAGCGGGCCAATGGTGCTGACGCTCACCAACTCCACATGGCTCAGTTCGGCGGCCCGGGCGAAGAGGGCGCGCATCAGCACCAGCGGCGTGGCCGCACTTCCATGCACGAAGACGCGCTGCCCGCTTTTCACCAAGGAAACGGCCAGCTCCGCAGCGACGTAGTTGCTCATGGGCCGAAAGTAGAAGGTGGACCCTTGCTGCCTGTGCTGTCGTGTCCCAAACGTCTGTAACATACCTGCGGAACAAGAACAGACAGCCCCCTGCCGCAAGGCAGAGGACTGTCAACTTCCGCTCCTATTCAACCTCGTTCAATGCTGGCCAGTGGGAGGCGTGGTTGTGCCGGTGCGCACTGCAGGCTTGCGCGGCGCCGTCCCGGAGGGTTGGCCACCATAGGTCGTGTTGTATTGGGTGTACTGTTCCGGGGTGAGGATGGACTTGATCTCGGTATTGCGCTGCTCGGTGAGCGGAGTGTATCCGGCGTTCGTCCAAGGAGTTTCACCCAAGCCGGTGTATCGCTCCTGATAGTTGCGGTCCACGCCCTGAAGCCGTTGGAGCTGGTCGTCCTTCAGGTTCAAACGGGTTCCCACGTTGTCGTCGAACTTCGTCCAGCCTTTATTGGTGGGTGTATTGGCGGGATGTGGCATATCGTGGTGCGGCGCGTTGGTAGGCGACTGCGTGCGCGGCGTGGTGGTTGGTGTTTGCGTAGGCGTGTTCGTGGGCTCCGCTGGCGTGCTCTGGGCAAAGAGCATCCCTGTGGCCAAAAGGGCCACGGCCACTAGACCTCCACGACCTGCTACTATAGTGCGCTTGCGGTTCGGCACTTCAGGCGAGGTTTCCACCTCCGTTTCTGGATCATTGTCTGGACCGGGCGTGCCCGAGTAGCTGATGATACTTTTCATGGGTCGATGTTTTTCCCATCCTGAGCGATCCTAGGGCCGCGAGTGCTGATCTCTTCCCAATGCAGCGGTATGCCTAAGATCTTCGATGGTCCCGAGGTACGATCCCCCAGCGGGGTCTGTGGCAGGTCCGCCCCAAGATCGGCCATTTAAAGGGGTATCATTTCTCGTATGCGGATGTTGGGCGTGCAAACCAGGGTCGCGCATTCTGCTCCAAAAACAAGTAGGATTTAATCCTTTAAATTAGCTGAAGTTGATCCGTGAGCCGTCCGATCCTATGTTATGGCGGATCCTTGCCAACGGGTTTCCTCTTCCCATTTGTGCCTCCCGCAGCTATTCTTGACGTACAGATCACACATCCCTATTGGCAGAGGCCTACCTTCGCACCGGATGTGGCAAAGTCTTGGGTCTTCGAGATCCTGTAGGTGTTCTGCAACAGCAAGACCTTACTTCCGACTTACAGCTCATTTACGCTCTCTCTAACGGCAGGCCACTTCCCGTTCTCCACCAATAATCAACATGCTTACGGCGAATTGACCGACGCCTTTTTTGGACGACACTTTCGTTTGAGTACCGACCACGATGCCCCTCACTCCCTCCAACGCGGAACTATCCTTGGCCCTCGGCCAGCACTTGGCGAAGAATGCTTCGCAATGCGACAGAAACAATACGGTGGTGCGGGTGGACCGGATCAACGCAAAGCACAATGTGGCCTACTGTTCCGTCAAGCAGCGCCACAGCGGCTTATTCCGGCGCTCGGTCTCAGTGAACGCACTGACTTGGCGGGCCCAAGTGGCCCTTGCGCCGTTGATCGAACTGGGCATCACGCCCTTGATCACCGTGCAGCACAAGAGCTTGAGGAATCTGAGCATTCCACCTGCACGCAACGCTTCCCCCGTTTTACGAGGAATGTGGGAGCGTCTTGGTGCGCCTTTCTCGCGTGAAGACGTCAGCCCTGATCCTTTGGTCGCGGATCCCTTTGGCTGGCAGCAGGCCATGCGCATTTCCGGCGACGGCGAATAAGGTGCGCCAAGCGCATCCGTACCTTGGCCATTCCGGCGGCGTGCGATGGATCTGCCACTTTGGGCGAGCGCGCTACGGCTTCAACTTCGGCCATTTGCAAGAGACCGTCGCTAAGGCCATAACGCAACTATACTTCGTGTTGCCAGCATCGATCCCATAGCGAGTCGCCTATCTTCGTACCACGCTTGGTACCGCTTCCAAGCTTCCGAAGACCTGTAGATGGTCTTCAACAGAAGGCAAGATCCTTTCTTAAGCCCTTCGCTGCTCATCTACGATCCACGAGCGTACCTATTCAAGCGGCCGGTGATCTTGGGAACGATGCTTCCCGACCCTTTGCAGTGATCGACGTTCGTGCCTTTGTCCTTATTTCAGGGAAAAGCGACCGCACGCACATGCTCTTGGGATCGGTGAGCAGAGCGGCCCACACGACCTCCGGCCAGAACAATGGAACACATGGATGCCTTGCAGACCGGCGTGCCTCTCCCCGAGTTCAAGATCGCCCCGAACAGTTGGGGAGATAAGAAGTTCAAGCTCAGGAACAAGTTCGGCCACTTGAACGACGATGACCTATTCTTCGAGGTAGGCAAGGAGAAAGAGATGACAGGACGCCTGCAGATCAAACTCGGAAAGAGCGAAGCCGAAGTGCAACTGCTGATCAATGCCCTCTGAACCGGATGCACGAGGGTGCAACGGAATTATCCACACGAACACCTGCTTCCCAGAAACGATCATCATGACCAGATCCTACTCCAACATGGAACGTGCTACGTCGATCAATGAACGCTTTGCGGAGAATGAGATGCCCAAAGGAATGAATGACCCAAGCTCACCGAAGTCCAGGAAGCCTTGGACTTCGGTGATGGACTGGATCCGAGAACTCTGGGGCCGATCGGTATCGACCTTATCCCGGGAAGGCTTCAGCCTGATGCCTATAACTGTCCAGACCTCGGAACGGCGCCGTGCCATGCGCGGTCCAGGCCGCCGATGATGGACGGCTCGAAGAAGGGCCCGTTAACAGCCATCCTGATCGACCCCGATGCGTGCTGCGTGGAATTGATCCAGGTAGGATCGAACGAGGTGACCGATGTGCTTCGTTCGTCACTTACCAGAACACTGGACTTCGAGGACGGGAATTGCTTGGTGATCGATGATGGTAACTCCACCGCCGTGCATCCCGCGCGCTTCCACCTCGCTGACGATGCCTTAGAGCGGCCCTACTTCGGCGTTGTGCTGATCTTGGGACTGGAGAACGGCAATTGGTCGTCCACCACCGCCGATGTCGAAGGCATCCGCGCGCGCATCATCTGGGAGCATTGGGACGTTCGCCGTGAGCACTACAGCGC
>JBEPUG010000134.1:0-9706 GCA_041691695.1 Flavobacteriales bacterium | reverse complement strand
TGACCTTTCGTGTGGATGTAGCGCGCCACGCACAGGAAGCGGTGCGGGAACTTGGCGCCCTTGCCCGCAAGGAGTTGCTGGGCCATCGGTGCAAAACGGTCCACGTCGGCAGCATAGAAACCGCGCTTGATATGATCCCGCGCAAAACCGAGGTATTCCGCATACAGCGCTTGCGCCTCACCGGTGACCCAAGCATGGCTGAAGGTGCGGGCCAACCAGAAACGCGCAGCGCCGACCGCCGCCCATTGCCGCAGTCCGCCGCGCCATGCTGTATCGCTGCACATCACCGTGGGCACGCCCCGGCGATGCGCATCACGGCACACCTGTAAGTAGACCTTGTCCACCCAGCCGCTGGCCAGCACTAGGTCCGGTGCCAACTCGTTCGCGAAGCGCCGAAGGGATATGTCATTGAACGCATCCCGTTCATGGAAGGTGATGCGTTCGCTGGTCTGAAGGTCGAAAGGAGCTTCGGGATTCACAGGCCAGCGGACTATATGTACCTCCACCTCGTGCTCCTTCACCAACCGCTCCACGCAGGCGATGAAGTAAGGTGCCACTTCAGTGTAGAGGAAGAGTACTTTTTTCATGGCTGCGGCGCACGGACAAAATAACGAAGGATCCGATGCGGTCGATCCAGGTCGATGACTTCACCGCAGGTTTGCCGGAAGATCACCAAGTCGTGCAAACGGCCCGCTGGGCGACCGGAAATAAGAGGTGTCCAAACCCATGGTGATCGTCGCACTGTCAGGTTCCGCGCTCGTAAGATCCACAGTCACTTTCCCAGCAGATCCATTACCCGCATGCAGGATCAACATGGTGTGATCCGGACCTTCTTCCGCACTGAGCAACATGATCGACCAAGAAAATGCCCAATCCGGAGTGATCCCATATTCGCTTAACACGTCATCACCTACCCATGCTTTTGCAATGCCTTCCCTTCGAATTTCAGTGATCAACGCGACTTTACCGTCCAACTCTTGTTGCGGCGCTCTGGACCCGAAGGAGATATCGCGCAGCTTGATAAAGATCACAGCGACGATGCAGGTCGACGCTATTAAGATCCAACGACCGTGTAACCTGCCCAATAGGAAGCCGGTCGGCAAGGCGATGAGCGTGGCCACAGGAAGAAATGCACGGTCCATCATGATCGCCGCATCACCGGACCTGAAAGCAACGAGCATCACCAATAGGAAACCGACCACGCCAAGTGCGATGATAGCAGCGGTGCGGTATCGGCGCAGACCAATGAAGCCGCCGACCACGGCGACGAAGAACAGCAAAGCAGGCAGGTAGTTGGTCGTCCAGAAGAACGTATGCCCGACGAGGAATTCCCATGATCGCCAATCGCTGATGTGCCCAAGATCCGCCATGCCAGCGCCAAGCTTGGCATACTGCGCAGCCTCATAGGCGGTCGGAGGAAAGAGCCAGCGCGAAACGAGCGCCCAGAATAAAAGCCCTCCGACGATCCAGAACGTTTGCTTGGCAAAAAGCCTTCCTTCTGACCAAAGAAAAACGGCCCCGAATGCCAGAAGGACCCACCCCAGCGGATGAACGAACAATGTCCATGCGCCAACGCACAAAAGGAGGATGACGTCACGCGAACTGAACGGCTTGAGTCCCCGACGCTCGAGGAAAGCGAAAAAGAGAAAGGGGAAACAGAGGAGATAGTTGGCCTCCAATACAGGGCCGTAGAAGGTAAGCCGCGTGCATAGCACCGCCGCCAGCACTGCACCAAGTGCTGACCAAGGCGCACGAAAGAAATGCGCGCAGCAGATGAACACCGCATACCCCACCAACACGTGCGCCAGCGACGCAACAAGGAGCAGTGAGGACAGGCTTGAACCGAACAGCTTGAATAATTTCACCACCGCCTGCGGAAAGATCGCCGCATAGCGATGCGCCTCGACATTCCAACCGGGATAAGCGATCCACTTGAAGACCTGGAACGCTGAATCACCGGAGGTGGTCCTCAGCTCGGCGTGCTGCCAGGCGAGGATGAGGAGGGTGATGAATGTCGCGTGACCAATAAGCAGTGCCGCGTTGCGGGATACCTGCCGAACCATGGCTAATTGCCTTGGATCTCCAGTGGCAAAACCACTCTTCCTCCCTGAATATCCAAAGCGCTAACCAAATAGGTGCCTCTAGGGATACCTGTCAAATCAAGTCTTTCAGGAGTGGGTACTGACCAACTGCGGAGTAAGCGACCTTGCATATCCAAGATCTGGATCTGGCTCAATCCAATTCTACTTTTCAAGTAGCATTCAGTGGTCGCAGGATTGGGATATAGTGCAACAGCAGAGTTTGCATGCGCGTAGCCATCCGGCATGCCAGTATCATCAAACATTTCGTAGACCGTGTCATCGGCTGTTTCACCATACTGGTCCGATCTAACAACATAGATCGACCGAATTCCAGGACCATAATCATCCGCAGTACCAGCGACGATATATCCTCCATCAGGTAAAACAGCCAAGGATGTACCAACTTCATCACCCAACCCTCCATAGTTCTTCCCTAAAAGAAACAGACCGGTACTTGATGCGATAAACAAGACCATGTCCTTGCCCCCTGCGTTCGCATAACTGTTATAGGAAGCGATCGCAAAGTCACCGTTCAAATTCACTTTTATCTCCCTTCCTTCTGAATCGCCCATGCTCCCGTACTCCTGTTGCCAAAGGCTGTCACCATTCGCATCGACTCTCACAAGTAGGATCTGCTTCACATTGCTATAGCTCTTTGTGCCACCGGAACAGGCAAAGCCACCATCAGATGTTTCTGCTGCACTCTGAAAATAGTCAAGGCTATCTCCCCCGAATGTCTTAAACCAGGTCTGACTACCATTTGGCTCAAGTCGTGTCACGAAGGCATCTTCGTCCTCAGCGATCAACTCCGTAGTACCCGTAACGACCAGCGCATCATCATTGGTAACAAGCACTCCCTTTGCTTCATCGAAAAGAGGACCACCAAACATTTTGGTCCAAAGGGTATCACCATTGAAGTCAGTTCGTATCACGAACGCGTCACCTTCGTTGTTCGCATAGCTCTCGCCTACCAATGCAAATCCATTGGATGTGACTTTGACGTCATTGCAGATGTCCCAAGCGGAAGTGCCATATGAACGTTGCCATACAACATTTCCGCCAAGATCGATCCTGGACATGAACATGTCGTAGCTCCCATATTCTCCCATTGAAGTAGTGCCCGCAACGATGTAGCCGTCACTTAGTTCGCGGCAAGCAACGCCAGTCTGTATGCCCATACCACCATAGACGTGGGTCCATTGAGGCAGCCCGTTACCGTCTGTTTTGACCACATAGGCATCTCCATCAGACCCGAAACTTCCCGTGGAACCTGCGATAATGAATCCGCCATCCGATGTTTGGGAAACGGAACTTCCCACGTTGGACCCTAAACCTCCATATGTCCTTCGCCAAGTGGTTTGTCCCTGGCATCGATCACTAAGCCAGCAAATAGCCAGTATCGCACAAATCCACATTCCGCCTGAGCATCTCCTGCACTGCCTCATGAGCCGAAACTAATGCCGGCGCAGTTAAGGCACTGCGGTTGAAAAAGAACCAGGCGACCACTGCGGCTATCTTGCGCACCGGCGGATATGCCCATGGAAAAATCAAGCGGTCGTTGTTCGATCGGCAAGTTCGCCTTGGTGGTCATTGGCTATAATCTTGTTGCCCTTTGTGCGGTCCAAGTGTTGATCCACGACTTCCAGGGAAACTGGATCACCACAAGTTCTTTGCTCAGGTGGGACGCAGTCCATTATGAATGGATCGCGATGCACGGTTATGTCTCCTTTCGACAAGCTTTTTTCCCGCTCTTCCCTCTGATCTGGAAATTGACCTCGTTTGATGCCAAAGGCATATCTGTTTTCAATGGACTCCTGTATCTGTCTTGCATTATTGTCTTAGCCAGGCAGCTCAGAGCAGACCATAGATCAATATTGATCTGGGTAGCACTACCAAGTGCTCTCTTCTATTTCGTCCCATACTCCGAATCGATATTTTTCGCAGGTGCGATCGTCGTCATCTTGTCTCTTCGGAAGGGGTTTCGTAGTGGGGTTGCAGCAGGGCTTCTTATCTGTACGCTTTCAAGACCAGCATTCACAACTCTTCTGCCTTCCGTGATTTTGGTTGCTTTTATCACAAGATCGAACCGCAGAGAAATTATCAAGGATACGCTGGCCTATATTCTGATCACGGCTCTCGGCGTCTTTTTGGTATCGTTGATACAGCACCATTTCACAAACGATTGGTGGGGGTTTTATTCCTCCCAAAAGATCTGGGGCAATAGACTGAGGTTGCCGACTCTTCCGCTTTCTTCGTGGGGCGGACAACCGGTCACCGATTTGGATGCTGTAGCATTTTTGATTGGCCTGCTTTCTCTGATATATCTAGGGCGAATACTATGGCTGAGATACAGGTCCAAGTCCTTCAAAGCCAAACCGGAGGTGCTTCTCTCGGCCTGTTGCATTGCCTCGATCTCAATCCTGACCTTGCTCTTTAGGGGTGGTGAACTCTTCAGCTTAAACCGCTTTGTTTTTGCCACCCCGTTCGTCCTTGTTCTCATTGACCATGCCATTAAGACCACTAACCCTATTGATCTGAAAAGGCACGTTCAGCTATTCGTCATTCTGCTTGCATATTTCCTACTCTTCGGATCTTATGTCCATATCCAGACGTTCTTAAAGTTCGCAGGTCTCTCCATTTACCTACTTCTGTTTTTGCAGGTCTTGACCGATCAACGCCGATCGAGGTCATGGATGTTTTGGTGTTGGCTGATAGCCGCATTTGCTGTTCAATGCTATTTCGCACTCAGCTTCCTGAATAATGGTTGGGTCGCCTAACCCATTCTACCCTAAAAGCTAGTTCACTATCAGCTCGCTTTCGAACCCTCCCCGACCTTTGCCCCCATGTCCACCTCCCTCCGCATCGTCCTTGTACTCCTGGTCCTCTTTCTCATCGATCTCTATGCGTGGCGCGGCATCCAGACGGCGATCGCACTGCGTTCGGCGACGTTGCAGCGGGTGGCTCGCCTCAGCTATTGGAGCGTGAGTCTAGGTATGCTTGCCGTGATCGGATTCGGTGCGGTACGTATCGAGGAGTTGCGTTCCTCCCACAACAATGCATTCGTGTACACTTTGATCGGGCTCTTCGTGCTGCTGCTGCTTCCGAAGTTGGTCATCATCCTGTTCCATGGCTTGGAGGATCTGCTGGAATTGTTCCGCTGGACATGGGGCAAGTTGGCGCCAGGTGCCGGAAATGTTGCCGTTGACCAAGGACGTGTGCGCTTTCTATCCCAGTTGGGACTGGCCTTGGCGGCTATCCCGTTCGCCAGCGTTCTGTATGGACTTACTCGCGGTTGGCGGAATTTCAACGTGGCACATGTATCGATCGCTGCGCGCAACCTGCCCAAGGCCTTTGACGGACTGCGCATCGTACAGATCAGCGATATGCACCTCGGCAGCTTCAGTACCGATACCGACGTGGTGCAGCACGGCATCGACCTGATCAACGAACAGCGGCCGGACCTGATCCTTTTCACCGGGGACCTGGTGAACAACTTCGCGGACGAAGCGGAACCATGGCTCGAAAAACTCAGCGGACTGAAGGCAACGCTTGGCAAGTTTTCCATCCTTGGCAACCACGACTATGGCGATTACGCGAGTTGGCCGAGTGAGACGGACAAGGCCGCGAACTTGGAACAGCTGAAAGCCCACCACCGTACCATGGGCTTCCGGCTGATGCTGGACGAGCATCTGCCGATCGAGAAGGATGGCCATCGCTTTACCCTGATCGGCGTGCAGAACTGGGGCACGCGCTTCCAGCAGTATGGAAACCTTGCCAAAGCCGTCGCTGGCACCGATGCTTCCTCCTTTCGACTTTTGATGAGCCATGATCCCACACATTGGGACGCGCAGGTGCGGGCCACGGGCATCGACCTTATGCTTGCCGGTCATACCCATGGAGCGCAATTCGGCCTCACCATTTTGGGCCGCACGTATAGCCCCGCGCAGTGGATCTATGAGGAGTGGGCCGGGCTCTATCAGAAGGACGGCCTGCAGTTATACGTGAACCGCGGTTTTGGCTTTCTGGGATTCCCCGGTCGTGTAGGCATGCCGCCGGAGATCACCGTGCTGGAGTTGCACTCGGCGTAGGATTAGCGATCACTTCCAACACGGATGCCCATGGGCTATCGGTCGATCATAAACGGAGCAACCGGCATCTTGGTCTACCACGCAGAGCCTGACTTGCCATTCAGTGCGGATCACGTGCATGGCATCAGCCTCCTTGTTCCGTTCCACCTATCTACGACCCGATCATGAACGATGGCTCAGGGCCTATAACGAGAAAGCCCCCGTTTCCGGGGGCTTTCTGGACCAAAGCAGGAACTGCTTATTGGAAGTAGAAGTTGATTCCGACCATCGCGCCGCTGATGCCTGTGTCGATACCGAAGTGGCTGCTCTTGCCTTGGAGTGTACCCCCAACAGCGGTGCCGTTCACCGTTACGGTCTGCACCGATGTACCATCATAAAACTCCGAGGTGCTGCTACCATCACCCGTGCTGGTCAGGGCGAGACCCCATGTGTATTCTCCGCTCAACGAGATCTTGGGAGCCACGAACCATTCGATACCTGCGAACGCATTCAGGTTGATCCCGAAAGTGGAACCGTTCTTGACCTCGGTAGTACGAGGTCCACCGTTATTGGCATCCGTGGGGTTGCCGTAGTCAACGGTGGTCTTACCGGTACCAAAGCCCACACCGAACATCGCACCATACACACCAACAACACGGGTGCTACCAACGCGCTTTTCGATACCTGCGCCCAAGTGGATGTTCATTGCGCTCACCTTTGTCACATCATCCACATACGCGGTTTGAGTGGCACCGGTAGGCTGAGGATTCTGCATGACATGCTCGGTGGACTTATCAGTACCGAAGCCGATGCGCAATTCACCACGGTATGCGGTGTTGGCGTCGATCAGCTTCTTGCCGCGGATCACCATGTCGGGCTGCAGGAAGTTGAAGGCAACGCCTCCATTGTTCGTGTTCCCGTTGAACAGGTTACCTGCGTAGTTCAGGAGCGGAGCGGCCGAGAAGGTCAAGCCCCAGTCCCCATCTTGTGAAAGCCAGTTCTCGCCACGGTTGCTGGTGATCTCGCCCGTTTGGGCGGAAGCAGCCGTTACGGCGAAGAGAGCTGTTGCAAACAGTACGGTCTTCTTCATGACGTTTTGGTTTGGTGTGCTTTGGTTATGTGGTTCAAAATTGCTTGGTCGCCCAAATGTATCCTTCCGGTCCAGTTGACCTATTTGCTGCTTATTGACATATCAACCGGATTTTGTTGATCGTCGATCAGCATGCAAGGAGTCCTGTTTCTATTCCTGAACGAATTGGGAGCGTCGGGGCCGAAAGTAGTAGTGTGAAAAAGTAACGTCATCCATGTGCTTTGTTCACCAGCATGGGCACGAAGCTGAAGTAACCGTGTTCACTGCGCACCTCGCCATTCGGTGTCATCGAAACACACAGCATGGATTGACCCTCCTCTCCTCCTACCGGAATGATCAACTTGCCGCCCATCACCAGTTGTGACAATAAAGCTTGCGGCAACTCTGGAGCTCCGCAGGTAACGATCACTTTGTCGAAGGGGGCATGCATCGGGAGGCCCTTATACCCATCCCCATGGACCAAGGTTGCACGGTATCCCATTCGCTCCAAGCGCTGCCGCGTGGATAGAAAGAGTGGGCGATGCCGTTCGATACTATGGACCTTGGCGCCAAGCTCGCACAGGATGGCTGTCTGGTAGCCGCAGCCAGTGCCGATCTCCAGCACCTTTTCCCCAGGCCGAATACCGAGCAACTCACTTTGAAAGGCGACCGTGTAGGGTTGCGAGATCGTCTGGCCACAACCTATGGGAAAGGCCTGATCGACATAGGCGAAGCGTTCGAAGGCACTGTCATCGATGAAGAGATGGCGCGGCACCTTTCCTATCGCCGCAAGCACCTGCGGGTTTGAAATACCTCGCCTCTTCAGCACTTCCACCAGTTGGCGCCGCATGCCCTGATGGCGATAATCGTCCCCTGCCATGTTGTTGGTGGCAAAGCTATCGTCTGCTCGATGTCCACCACTACGCTTCCATTATTCCTTCGCCATCGCCGCCAGCAAAACTATTTTTGACACCACTGATCCCCATGAACATGGCACATACCTCCACCTTCCGAATGCTCGGCCTCCTATCGCTGGTCCTGATGCTTTGCGGCTGTATCACCATCGAAGAGAACTACACGTTCAAGAGGAACGGCTCCGGCACCATGGAATACGTGGTGGACATGAGCGCCATGCAGGATATGATGAAGAGCCTCGACCAGGCCACTAAGGACAAGACAAAGGACCAGGATCAGGATGCTGACAGCCCTACAGCGATGGGCATGGAGAAAAAAGCCACACAGCTCGAGGCGATCGACGGTATAAAGAAGGTGAAGTTGAAGAAGGAGCAGGACGGCTACATCCAGCGCATGTCGTTTTCATTCACGGACCTGGCAACACTGAACAAAGCGCTCAACGTGCTGATGCCCGACAGTTCCGGCGTGGATCAGACCTTCTTCCATTGGGAAGGCAACACTTTGGTACGCACCAATAATCAACACGCGGAGGAGATGGCCGCGGACGCCGGGAACGACAGTGATACAACGGACCTTAGCAGCGTATTGCAAAGCATGCATTACAAGTACAGCTTCAAATTCAAGCAGGATGTTGATTCCACGAAGCTGGCCGATGGAATGGTCAAGGAAACCCCGAATGGACGGACCCTCCTTCTGAGTACTGACTGGTCCGTGATCATGAAGGACCCCAAGGCGCTCGACCTACGCATCACGTTGGACAAATAAGGTACACCGCTCTTCACCGCGGATATATTCGCCCCGCATCAGAACCACATCATGCAACGATCGATCTTCGCCCTGCTCGCCTTGCCCCTGCTTTTCGCCTGCCATGGCGCTAACGACAAGAGCGGCAACGCCAAGTCGGACACCCTCGCCACCGACAGCTTCCAGTGGCAGACCGACCAGTTCAGTGACTCCCGTATACTGCGCTTCCAAGTACCGGGCTGGGACCAACTGAGCCTGCAGCAGAAGAAGCTGGCGTACTACCTCACCATGGCGGGCCTCAGTGGCCGCGACATCATGTGGGACCAGAACTACAAGTACAACCTCGTGGTGCGGCGCTCACTGGAAAAGATCCTCAAGGACTATAAGGGCGAGCGCACCGGGCCGGAATGGGACGGCTTCCTGCTGTATGCGAAACAGATCTTCTTCAGCAACGGCATCCACCATCACTACGGCATGCAGAAGTTCATGCCCGGATTCCCGCGCACCTATCTGGATTCCCTGATCGCGCAGAGCGGTGCAAAACTGGATACGGCGGTGATCAGCATCCTCTTCGACCCTACTGAGGACATGAAGAAGGTGAGCTTGGACAAGGACAAGGACCCGGTGCTCGCCTCCGCGGTGAACTTCTACGGGGACGACATCAACCAGCACGAAGTGGAGGCTTACTATGCTTCCAAGGATATGGAGAGTGACAGCACGCCGGTGAGTTGGGGGCTGAACAGCAAGCTGGTACGCGGCGGCGATGACAAGCTGACCGAAGAGACCTACAAAGTAGGCGGTCTTTATGGGCCTGCCCTCGCCGAATGCGT
>JBEPUG010000133.1:0-9813 GCA_041691695.1 Flavobacteriales bacterium | reverse complement strand
AATGAAGGACTCTACACCATGCGTCTCACCGGCAACGGTCAGGTCGGCATCGTGCGTTGGGTGAAATAGGAATTGGATATCCGCGCATCATGCGCAAGCGTGCGGCCCGGCGGAAGTCGGGCCGCTTTGTGTTCGGAATGGCGTGCCTGCGGGGGCTGCCTTACCTTCGCGGCTCGCTCGCAACAACCATGTTAGGGCGCACCTTGCATGAAATTCTTCATTGATACCGCCAGCCTCGCACAGATCAAGGAGGCGCAGGACCTTGGCGTACTGGACGGCGTCACCACGAATCCGTCGTTGATGGCCAAGGAAGGCATCAGCGGCACAGACTCCGTGTTGAAGCACTATGTCGACATCTGCAACATCGTGGATGGTGATGTGAGCGCGGAAGTGATCTCCACCGACTTCGACGGCATGGTGCGCGAAGGCGAGAATCTAGCCGCGCTGCATCCTAACATCGTGGTGAAAGTGCCGATGATCCGTGAAGGCGTGAAGGCGCTGAAGTATTTCACCGACAAGGGTATCAAGACGAACTGCACGCTGGTCTTCAGTGCCGGACAAGCGCTGCTCGCGGCCAAGGCGGGTGCGACTTACGTATCACCCTTCATCGGACGCTTGGACGACATCAGCACGGACGGCATACAGTTGATCGAGCAGATCCGGACCATCTATGACAACTATGGCTTCAACACGCAGATCCTGGCCGCGAGCATCCGCCATCCAATGCACATCGTGCAATGCGCGGAAGTGGGAGCTGACGTGGCGACCTGCCCGCTGAGCGCGATCCTCGCCTTGTTCGATCATCCGCTCACCACCAGTGGGCTGGCGAAGTTCCTGGCCGACCACGCGAAGGCGGCGAAGCAGGGCGCGACGGCGAAGTAGATGATCCTGGAGATCCATCCGAAGAACCCGGAGCCGCGCAAGATCAAGCAGGTCGTGGACCTGTTGAAAGACGGTGCTGTTGTGGTATGTCCCACGGATACGGTGTACGCCTTCGTGTGCAGCGCACATCACCCACGGGCCATCGAGGCTATAGCGCACTTGAAGGGTACAAAGACCCGGCGCACGGACCTCTCCTTGATCTGCAAGGACCTCAGCCAACTGAGCGAATATGCCAGTGCCATTTCCACACCGGCGTTTCGCACCATGAAGAAGGCGCTGCCGGGGCCATACACCTTTATCGTTCCAGCAAGCCACGAGATCCCCAAGCTGTTCAAGAACAACAAGCGCACCGTGGGTATCCGCGTACCGGACCATCCGATCCCCTTGGCCATTGTGGAAGCCTTGGGCCACGCCTTGGTGGTGACCAGCGTGCACGATGACGATGAAGTGCTCGAGTATACCACTGACCCGGAGTTGATCGAGGAACGCATCGGCCACCAAGTAAAATTGGTGATCGACGGTGGGATCTGCGGCATGCAAGGCTCCACAGTGATCGACCTTACTGACGGAGAACCGGTGGTCTTGCGTGAAGGGAAGGGCTCGGTGGAAGGCCTTTTTTAAGGCCGGGTCGCACGCAGTTTCTTCCACGCTTGTGGAAGATGATCGATGAGCTCGCTGATCAGCATGCCGTCCATGCCTAGTTCATTTGCTGTGAGATCACCGGCCATACCATGCGCATGAACACCGAGCAGTGCAGCTGACACCGGATCCAAGCCTTGTGCGCGCAAGCCGGTGATGATGCCGGTGAGCGCATCGCCGCTACCACCCTTCGCCATGCCGGGGTTTCCGGTATTGTTGAGGTAGATCCTACCGTCCGGTGCGCAGATCGCGGTGTTCGCGCCTTTCAGCACCAGCACAACGCTATGTCTTACTGCGAAAGCCTTTGCGTCCATCAGTCGTGCGTGATCATCGCTGAATTTTTCCGTCAGGCGCTCAAACTCCTTGGGGTGAGGTGTGAGGATCGTTCCCTTCGGCAGGAAAGAGAGCCAGGTCTTGTTCTCGGAAAGAATGTTGAGCGCGTCCGCGTCGATCACCAGCGGTGCCGGTGCTTCCTGGATCAGCAGTTTCAGCAGGCGTGCCGTGGCATCCGCAGTGCCGATGCCAGGGCCGATCCCGATCGCGGAGCATTTGTTGAAGCGAGGCATGCTGCTCAGTGCATCCGTATTGGCATCGGAGGAGACCATGGCCTCCGGCACGCCGAGGACCAAGGCTTCCATGCCCGATGGCACATGCACCGAAAGCAGGCCGACGCCGGAACGCAAGCAGCCCTTCGCGGAGATCAATGCAGCGCCCATCTTGCCTTTGCCGCCAGCCAACAACCAGGCGTGGCCGAAATTGCCCTTGTGGGAGAACTTATCCCGCGGCGGCAGAAGCCGCGCCATGTCATCGGTTTGTATCAACTCCGCTTCTGGTTTCAACGAGGCGATGAATCCACGGTCCAAGCCGATCGGAAGCACATGCCATTCACCGACGAAGCGCGCATTGTCGGCGAAGAAGAAGGCGAGCTTCGGCAGTTCAAGCGTGAGTGTGTGCGTCGCATGAACAATGGCATCCGTGTCATTGTCCGCATTGTTCTCCGTGAACAGACCGGAAGGCATGTCGATCGCGATCACTGCATTCGGGCGCTCATTGATGGACGTTACGATCTTCTTCAACCAACCCTGCACAGGCCGGGTAAGACCGATACCGAACAAGGCATCGATCACGACCTCGTCCTTCTCACAGACAGGAAGATCCTTGCCGTCTTCCAATTGAATGATCGGCACATTAGCCTTTCCCGCGCGTCGAAGGTTTTCCGTGAAGGAGGAGCTGTCCTTATCGCTGAAGCGCGGAATGATGACGCGCACCTTACGCCCCTCTGCATGCAGCATTCGTGCGATGGCCAGCCCATCACCACCGTTGTTTCCCGCTCCCGCGATCACGAGGATGGGGACATGCGCATCAACATGCTCTTCGATCCATGCTGCGCAGACCATGGCCGCATATTCCATCAGGTCGATGGGCGCGATGGGCGTGCTCTCGATCGTGTGTGCATCCGCCTCCTTCAGCTGTGCGGCGCTCAGTATGGGAACCATACCTCGAAGGTACTGAAGTGGCCGTCCCCCGTGTAGGATGGATCGTATTACATGACCAAGTGATCACTCTTCGATCAGCGAGAGGATGTTCCCGGCGGGGTCCTTGAACCACGCGATGTTCGGGCCTCGACCGATCGTTGCGCCACGTGCCACGCCTTTTGCATCGGTCTTCAAGTTGGGCATGTCGTAGTGCTCGAACTGAATACCTGCGCTCGTCAGGTCATCGACCGCGGTATCAATATCCTTCACTGGGAAATTCAGTATGGTGAAGCTGGCTGGGGAATGCCCGGCGCCCTTGGGATAGATGATGATCGGGTTGCCGCCACCGACGTGCAGCTCCAATAGCCCCATGCCACCCTCTGTCACTTTCAGTCCGAGAATGGTGCCGTAGAATGCCTTCGCCTTTCCGATGTCATCCACCGAGAAGCCGCTGAATGTCGCTGTCCCATCGATCTTCATTTCAAGTGTACGGTTTTGAGCAATGCCCGCCGGTATCGACGAGTACGATAAAGGTAGACGGTCATGGAGTGATGCAGAACGTTCGGGCGTGCCGAGCATCCTGCATCAGGACGGGAAATCATACCCGCATAGGTATCACGGCAGCACGAAGCGTTGCGTAGGCCAAGTGTTTGCTGGCGCTAGTGATCGCAACAGATAAATGCCGGGGGCGGTTCCGCTCAGGTCCATTGATACTTCTGTCGAGCTACCGCCCACCACGAGCACACTACGACCCATGATATCAAAGACACCCATGGGTCCGAGTGGTCTGGCCGTGGCATTGGTGATATGGATGACACAGCCGTCCTGTGTGCATCGTGGAGCGCGTACTCCCTCTTCCGCGATGCCTTGCGCGATGCCTTCGCAGGCAGGGTAGAAGTTGAAGGACAGTTCGGCACTTTGGCCGGGCAGCAGTGTGCCCGTCGGCCCATAGGTGATGAAATTATCCTGTGTGACGCCGATGGCGAAGCTGGTCCCTGCTGCCACCGTTTGCGAAACATGCAGCACGTATGCGCCAGGCGGGAGGCACACGGGCTCTGCGACCGACTGTATGCCGTTTGCATCCAATGAGAATTCACCGCTTGCCGCTGTGGTGCCCAGGTCGTCCGTGACGGACCAATCGGCGTTGGTCGTTACAGGGATATTGCTGCCTTGTGCATAGAAAAGCACCATCATGTCGCTGCAAGGCGGAGGCGGACAGAGATCGGCTGCTGCTACGGGGAAAGCGCACGTGAGGTCCCCATTCGCAGTGGAGTACTGGAGAACGAGTGTTCCCGTGAACGGTGTTGTCGCTGCCGGTGATCCTGGGACCGCGAGCATATTGTGCGCTTGGATATCCACGCCTAGGCCGAAGAATTCCAGCGACTCGAGAGCCAGTGTATCGCCGGTGCTGTTCAACAGGCTGAACCTGGGATAGCCGAACAATTCACTGGTCGGGTTTGCAACATTCACCTGCAGGTCCGCTCCGACGAAGGGAGCATATCGCACGGAGACAATGTTCAAGCTGTCGCAGGTTTCTTGCTGCGCAGCAAGAGACATCGGAAGGCACAAAAAGCCGAGCATCCATTTGCGGAAGTCGGGGGCGAAGGGGGATGATGTGTTCATGATGATGGGATTGTTGCACAAATATCAACGGTGGTTGAGCACCTCCCAATGGACGGATGCGGTCAGGGCTGGTACAATTCCCGGATATGCGTCCGATAGGCTGCCGGGGCCGTTCCGGCCGCTTTGCGGAACCACCGGGTGAAGTAGGCAGGATCCTCCATGTGAAGTGCATAGCTTATTTCCTTTATGCTCATGCCCGAGTGGAGTAGGAGGCGCTTGGCCTCGAGCATCAGCCGGTCTAGGATGATGCGACTGGCTGTATGGCCCATGCGGCCTTTCACGCATTCGTTCAGATGGTCGGCGGTTATGGACAAAAGGTCCGCATAGTGCGACACGCGACGTTGCTCGAGAAAGTCCCGCTCCACCAATTCTCGGAACCGGTGCACGGGATCGCTTGCATCCAAACGCGCGGTCTTCGGTGCAGCACCCCGCGACCAATGCGCACACTTGGCCAACAGAATGTTGAGATAACCTTCCACAACCTCAGCCACGGGACCATCCATGCGCGCTAGTTCCGATGCCATGAGGCTCAGCACGGCCAAGGCTTCGTTCATACTCGTCTCATCGAGAGGAATACCCCTTGGACCTCCTTCCGTGGAGAACGGGTCCATGGAAGCGAGGCCCCGTGACAAAAGCCGCGCATTCGGATCGAACATCACCACCACGCCTCGCATGTCGGCCGAACGCACCAGCTGATGCACCTGGCCGGCCGTCACCACATGCATGCAGGGCGCCGTTAACCCGTGTTGTTCCAGGTCCACCATGTGGCGGCCCGTGCCGGTGGAAAAGAAGAACAATTCATGGAAGTCATGACGATGCACACCGTTGTTGACCTCCTTGGCTGTGGGGTGGATCTCCTCCACGCGTGTTTTCCAACGCGAACGCGCTGGAAGGCGATGCGTGGGTATGGTGATAGGCTTTGACACGTGAACAAGACGAACTTAGACTACCGATACGATGCCCGGGCTAGGACAGGTGAAACAATCTTCTTTCGGCCCGGATACCGGCGCCTAGGACAATGGATTCCCGTTCTCGTCCGTGGTGAGCACTTCGCTCATGTGGTCGAATACCGGGCGCACACTTTTGAAGATCGTGTTCACCTCATCCACGAAGTTGGGAGCGAGCACTTCCTTGTCGGTCAAGGAATGCCTGAAGAGAAATTGAGTACGACGCAACAGGTCGATCGCTTTGTGGTCCTTGGGAAAACCGCGCGGCGTGGTCTTGAGCTGGTCGCCCTCCAGCATGCCGAAGTTCTTCTGAAGGTTCTTCGCCTTCAACAGACGCTCCCACGTTTGGTGGTCGTATAGGATATCCATACGGAGGCGCTTGAGGTCTGCCGCCTCGGGAGCGAAGAAGCCGCAGGCGAGGAAGGACGCACCAGGCTTGATACTGAAGTAGTAGCCACCGCGCAACGCCGGTTTCTGCCGGGTCAATCCGCCGGAGAAGCGAGCCTTGTAGGGAGGGCGCTCTTTGTGGAAGCGCTGATCGTTATAGATGCGCTGCAGGCTTTCCTTGCCGGATCCGGTCTCGATCTGGTCGTGGCGTTTCATGCGCTCTATCAAAGCGTCCGAAAAGGAGCGCATGTTTTCCAGCGCCGTTTGGTAGCGCTCCTTGTGCGACAGGAACCAATCGCGGTCATTGTGCTTTTCCAGGTCTGCAAGGAAGGTGAGGGTGGTGCGATCGATCGCGATCTTCTTCATGTTGGGGTCAGGCAATTTGCGCCACGATCATCAAGTCGGTGAATAAGGTGCCATCCGCCGCGCTGGTCTGCGTGCGAGTGAGATGGGATACCGTGAAGCCTTGGGCACGCATCGCCGCCGTGAGAAAGTCGGCCTCGTAGTAGTGCATGTAGACCTGCTCGCTGGGGCTGGAACTGGAAGCGCGCCAGCCGCTCTTTACCGGATCGTCCTCCATGGTGCTCAAATAGATGACGCCGTGTTCCCGCAACACAACAGCGGAATCCTTGATCAGCTGCGTCGTCTCCTCGGGGCTTAGATAGGGGAGGCAGAAGCCGCACACGATGGCGTCGAAGCTGCTGTCGAGCGTAAGGAGTTCGCGGCAATCCAGCAGTTTAAAGTCCGCCTTCGGGTTGTTGGCCTTGGCAAGGGAGAGCATATTGGGCGCAAGGTCCGTTGCCAAGATCCGCAGCTCAGGCCGCTTGTGCAGCAGGTACTTCGTGATGTTCCCCGGGCCGCACGCCAGCTCCAATACCTCCGCTCTCCCTGTGACGATGGCCGAGCAGAGCGCATCGAGTGTAGCATGGTAGGGTGCCACGTCCATGAACCTTTCCTGATAGGCTTCTGCATGAGAGTCGAAGAGTTCGAAAGCGGGACATTTCTTCTGCTTGGTCATGGCGCTCCAAAGATGCGAATGGAGCCAGCGCAATTCATCAACTTCGTCCCATGCGGATCCTCACAGCACTCGCCCTCTTGATCTCGTCTGTACTCATGGCCCAACCGGTCAATACCGTGCAGCCGCAAGTCGCTCCCTTCGTCTTTGGCGAGGTGCTCACTTTTCCATCCAAGGCACTCGCCCAGGAGCGTGTGCTGAACGTCTATTTGCCGGATGGCTATTCCGATAGCACGTTGAGCTATCCGGTGATCTACGTGCTGGATGGCTCGGCCAACGAGGATTTCCCGCATATCGCCGGACTGGTGCAGTTCATGAACATGTATGACCTGCTGCCGAAGAGCATCGTGGTGGGCATCGCCAACAACGGCCGCTCGCGTTACCACGACTTCACGGGTCCCACGGAAAGTGACAGCGACAAGGTGTGGATACCCACCTATGGCGGATCATCGTCATTCATCAGCTACCTGGAGAAGGAAGTTGAGCCGATGGTGAAGGCTCGCTACCGTACCTCAGGCCATACCACGTTGATCGGCCAATCGCTCGGTGGGCTCTTGGGCACGGAGATCCTCTTCACGAAGCCGGAGCTATTTGATGATTACATCCTTGTCAGTCCCAGTCTCTGGTGGAACAACGGAGCACTGGCTGCGCAGGCCGATGGTTGGGTGAAGTCGCACGCTACGCTGTCCAAGCGGGTCTTCATCGCCATGACACCGAGTGATGCCATGATGAAGAAGCAAGTAGATCAAGTGGTGAAGGCATTTCACAAGCAGGCCAAGGCTCCGCTCACTTTCTGGGACGTCAACTTTTCGCACGAGACCCACGCGACTGTATTGCACCGGGCGGTGTACAAGGCCTTCGAGCTGATGAACCAAACGGGGAAGTAGGCGTTTGTTGGCGAAGGACATCGGAAGAAAAGGGTACCTCTCCGCGATTAACTTTGGCCGACCTCAATAAATGGAAGATCCCGGACAGTCCCTCTTTGAAGCCGTTCGCCGCGGCGACAAGGAGGCGTTCGCCAAACTCTACGACCGCTATTCGGCGGCCTTGTTCGGAGTGATCTCCAAAGTGGTGCGGGAAGAGGTGCGGGCGGAGGAGGTATTGCAGGACACGTTCCTGAAGATCTGGCGCTCCGCCGCGAGCTACGATCCCTCCAAAGGCCGCGTATTCACATGGATGCTGAACATCGCCCGAAACACCGCCATAGATGTGGTGCGGTCCGCGGAGTTCAGGACATCGGCCAAGATCCAAGGGCTGGACGCTCACGTATATCGCACTGGAGGCGACGAACTCAGGGAACAGACGGACCACATCGGTATGGACCGGATCCTTGACGGGATGTCCCTCGAACAAAGGGAAGTGATCGACATGGCCTATTACCAAGGGTGGACGCAACAAGAGATCGCCGAGCGCACGGGGCTTCCCCTGGGCACGGTGAAATCGAGGACGCGCGCCGCACTTGGACACTTACGCGTAGCATTGAAGGACCATCGATGAACGCCGCGGAATTGATCGCATCAGGGCTGTTGGAGGCCCATGTGCTCGGCGAGGGCTCTTCGGAAGAGCGCGCGCTGGTGGAGCGCATGGCGGCATCAGATCATAGCGTCAAGACTGAACTGGACGCGATCGAACTGGCCTTGAAGCAATATGCGTTCGCAACTGCGGTCGAGCCGCCAGTGCGCGTGCGGGCAAGCATCCTCTCCGCCATCGGAGCCGAGGGCTCAAAGGTGATCCCGATGACGGCGCCGAAGGCAGGCGTTGGCTCGCGCACATGGATGGTCGCTGCGGCCGTTATTGCTCTCCTCTGCAGCGGCGCAGCGAACTTCCTGCTCTACAACAGGCTTCATCAAGTGAATGACCGTCTGGCCGATCTGGAGAATGAGCGCGCCGTGATGGCCGACCAGATGCAGGTGCAGCAGACCTCCATGAAGCAGACGCAGGACCAGTTGGCCGTGGTCTTTGATCCCAACAAGCACATCGTACCCTTGGCCGGGCAGGTCATCGAGCCCAAGGCCGCAGCGCGGATCTTCATGGATCCCGCCACGAGCGAGGTCTACATCGATGTGCTCTCGCTGCCGAAGCCGCCCACCGGCAAGCAATACCAGTTATGGGCGCAGGTGGACGGCAAGATGGTGGATGCAGGTATGCTCGATGTCGCCGACAACGGCGAACAGCTGCAGCGCATGAAGACCATGCCCAACGCGACGGCCTTCGGCGTTACGTTGGAGAATGCTGGAGGAAGCCAGGTCCCCACGCTGACAGAGCTCTATCTGTTCGGCCAAGTGGGTTGAGCGCCCTCGGCCTCTTTCACGACTGTGAATACTGTCTTTTGTCCGATGTCCCATGTCGCCAACGCGCGTAAGACATGGGGCATCGGACATAAGACAGACCCAGCTGGCCGAAATTTTACCGTTCAGCGATCCGATCCGCTGGACCCCGCCGTAAGTGGTTGTGAATTAAGAAAACAACCAAAACCACTACAATGAAAACGACGATCAAAATGGCCATCCTGATGCTGGCCACGAGCTTCAGCCTCGGTGCGATGGCGCAAGGAAAGATGGGCAATGAGAAATCCGTGATGGTGGGAGGTGCAGAGATGTATCCCAGCAAGAACATCATCCAGAATGCCATGAATTCAAAGGACCACACCACCTTGGTGGCCGCAGTGAAGGCAGCTGGACTGGTAGAGACCCTCGAGGGCAAAGGTCCATTCACGGTCTTCGCACCGACCAACGCCGCATTCGATAAGTTGCCCGCTGGCACCGTGGACAACCTGCTGAAGCCGGAGAACAAGGCAAAGCTCGCGGGTATACTCACCTACCATGTTATCGCTGGCAAGTTCGAT
>JBEPUG010000132.1:0-9850 GCA_041691695.1 Flavobacteriales bacterium | reverse complement strand
CATCCGGAGCTTGCACTTCCACCGCGGTGGTGCGCTATTCGACATCCTGCTTGAAGGCTTCCACGGAAGGCAACATAACATGTTGCTGGCTACCGGTGCGATGGTTCAGCGCGGCGATGAGGTCGCGCGCCACACCCCAATGACCCAAAGCATCCGAGCGGTTCGGCGTAAGGCCGATCTCCAGCACATGGTCGCTTTTCAGATCGAGTTGCTCGGCTGCGGGCGTTCCCGTTGTCGCCGAAGCATCGAGCACTATGATGCCCGCGTGGTCCGTGCCGAGGCCGAGCTCGTCGGAGGCGCAGATCATGCCGTTGCTTTCCACGCCACGGATCTTCGCCTTCTTGATGGTGAACGGCTCGCCGCCCGTGGGATGAAGCGTGGCGCCGACCGTAGCGACCAACACCTTCTGTCCTGCAGCCACATTCGGCGCGCCGCAGACGATCTGGGAAGGTTCGCCCGCTCCGATGTCCACCGTGCAGATCTGCAAACGATCGGCATCGGGATGCTTGCCGCACGTGAGCACTTCGCCAACTACAACGCCGGCCAGCATGCCAGGGATGGACTCCACCGTTTCCACGATCTCGACTTCCAAGCCGGTACTGGTGAGGATGTCCGCCGCCTCGCGGGGAGAAAGGACATCGGTATCGATAAGCGTGCGGAGCCAATTCCAAGAGATGCGCATGGGTGTTGAATAGGCCGCGAAAGTAGCACGGGGCCTGCGGGACGCGAGTTCCGCGTACTTCAGCGGCCACTTACCTTCGGCCGGTGATGGGTGTGAGGAAAAGCACATGGCTTAACGGCTCGCTCTACGGTCTGGCCGTTGCAGGTAGCAGCATCGCCAAGATGAAGGGCTGGCACGGGTTGGAGTATGTCTGCACGCCGCTGATGATGGTGATCCTGTCGTCGTGGTTCTTCTTCAACAGCCGCCGCGTGGGCGACCGTTTCACCCTGCTGATCCAGGCGGGCATTTTCTTCTCATTGATCGGTGATGTGGCCTTGATGTTCGTGGACCGTGATGATTTCAATTTCATCGTCGGGCTGGGCGCGTTGCTCATCGCGGCGTTGTGCTATACCATCGGCTTCGCGCAGAACATCGGGGACGTGGGTGGCATGGATGGTCTGTTGGTCTCCATTCTGATCGCGTTCGGGATCGGCACTGGCGTGTACTTCTTCAGCTGGGACCTCACACTACATCTCGCTGACGGGCTGGGTATTCCGGTGATCTCCTTCATGATCGCGCTGGCGATGATGGGCATCGTCGCCGCATTCCGCTTCCACCGCACCTACCCGGGCAGTTTCTGGATCGTATTGATCGGCGCGCTTCTGCTGATCGTCTCAGGCTGCATGCTCACCACGGACCGCTTCCAGTATCCGATGAAATGGGCGCCGGTCTGGATCACCTGCACCTATGCGGCCGGGCAGTTCCTCATCGTTGGCGGGGCCTTGGCGCACGTGCTGGACCCGGATAATCTGTTGAGGCGGGAGGCGCTGAGTACGTAGGATCTTTCACCGCCAAGGCGCTAAGGGCGCCAAGAAAGATGGCTAGGTATTCGCTTCATTTCCGAGAAACACTTTGCGTGCTTGGCGTCTTGGCGGTGAACTTTCTAACCGATCCTCCCCCACACCGCTTTCTCCTTCATCTGTTCGCGCAACGTTCCTGCAATGCTGGCATTCCGTGGATCACGCAGGTCGGGGTCTTCATCCAAAAGCCGTTGTGCAATGCGTCTGGCATCTTGCAACAAGGCGGCGTCCTGGACAAGGTCAGCGAGATGCAATTCCGGAATGCCGCTCTGTTGCGTGCCCATGATGTCGCCCGGGCCGCGCAGGCGTAGGTCCACCTCGCTGATCTCAAAGCCATCCTGCGTGCGCACCATGGTGTTGATGCGCGTGCGGGAGTCGTTGCCCAACTTGCCGCCCGTCATCAGGATGCAGAAGCTGTGCTCGGCACCACGACCTACTCTCCCGCGCAACTGGTGCAGTTGGGAAAGGCCAAAGCGCTCGGCATTCTCGATCACCATCACACTCGCGTTGGGCACGTCCACGCCTACCTCGATCACCGTGGTTGCCACCAACACATCGGTCTCGCCCTTCGCGAAGCGCGCCATTTCGTAGTCCTTCACATCGGGCGTCATGCGGCCATGCACGATGCCCACGGCATACTTCGGCAAGGGGAAACGGCGTGAAAGACTTTCGTATCCATCGGTGACATCATTCAGGTCCATCGTCTCACTCTCCTCGATCAACGGATACACCACATAGATCTGTCGTCCCTTCTCGATCTCCGTTTCCAAAAAGCCGAAGACGGCATTGCGCGAATGGTCATCCCGATGAACGGTCTTGATCGGCTTGCGGCCCGGCGGCAGTTCATCGATCACGCTGACGTCGAGGTCGCCATAAAGCGTCATGGCCAGCGTGCGCGGGATGGGCGTGGCGGTCATCACGAGAACATGCGGAGGCACCTTGGCCTTGGCGCGCATTCTGGCCCGTTGCGCCACGCCGAAGCGGTGCTGCTCATCGATCACCACCAGCCCGAGGTTTCGGAAGACCACGCGATCCTCCAACAAAGCATGGGTACCGACAAGGATGTGGACCTCGCCCAACTTCAATGCGGTCAACAGACTCTTTCGTGCGGCCGCCTTGGTGCTCCCGGTGAGCAAACGCACCACAACGGGCAAGCCTTCCAGGAAACGGGAGATGCTTTTGAAGTGCTGCTGCGCCAGGATCTCCGTTGGTGCTAAGAGTGCTGCTTGAAATCCGTTGTCCAGCGCGATGAGCATACTGAGCAGCGCCACCAAGGTCTTGCCACTTCCCACGTCGCCTTGCAGCAGGCGGTTCATCTGGTGGCCTGTTCCCATATCCTTGCGGATCTCCTTCACCACACGCTTCTGCGCACCGGTGAGTTCAAACGGGAGATGAGCGCTGTAGAAGGAATTGAAATGCGCGCCGACATGTGCGAAGACGTTGCCCTTCACATTCTCCTGCATCAGCAGCTTTTGCTTCAGCAATTGCAGCTGGATAAAGAAGAGTTCCTCGAATTTCAAGCGGCGTATGGCAAGGTCCAAGTGATTTTGGTCCTGCGGCGCGTGTGCTTCGATCACGGCCTCTTCCCGCGACATTCCACCGAGCTGCTCGATCAGTGAAGCACTCAAGGTTTCCGGCAACGAACCGTGCAATTGGGGGATCAGTGCGTGCAGCAGCTTGCCGATGCCGCGGCTGTTCAGGCCTTTGGCCGAAGCCTTTTCCGTAGTGCTGTAAACGGGTTGAAGCGGAGTGGCGGAACCCTGCTCCCACACGGCGGCAGGCTCGATCTCTGGATGGGCGAGATTGAAGCGGTCGCGAAAAAATGTCGGTTTGCCGTAGACGATGTACTCGACGCCGTCCTTCAAGATCGGCTGCAGCCAGCGGATGCCTTTGAACCAGACCATTTCGATGCTGCCGGTGTCATCGACAAGCTTCGCGGTGAGTCGCCGGGCCTGCTTCTCGCCGATGGTGCGAACCTCCTTCAACACGCCACGTAATTGTACCGGTGTGCCTTCATCCACAATTTCCCGCACGCTATTGAAACGCGTCCGGTCCACATAGCGGAAGGGATAGTGCAAAAGCAGGTCGCTGAAGGTGCCGATGCCCAACTCCTTTCGCATCAGCTCGCCCCGCTGAGGACCTACGCCCTTCAGGTATTCGATCGGGGTTGCTAGCAGATCGGCCATCGGCCGAAAATAACCCGGCGGGACGCGCTGATCCATTTGACCGTCCGGCTTACTTTTCCCCGGCATGGGTATCTACGTCACTCTTATGGTCCTATGCGGACTAGTCATCTTCTCGTACCTGTTCGACCTGTTCGCCAAAAAGACGCGCTTCCCATCGGTGGTGCTGCTCCTTTTGACGGGCATCATCCTCTCGCTCATCACGACCTATCTCGGGGTATCCACAGCGGACAATAGCAAGCTGCTGGCGGTGTTGGGCAATGTGGGATTGATCCTGATCGTGCTGGAAGGTGCGTTGGAGATCCATTTCGATAAGGGCAAGATCGGCTTGCTCAAGCGCGCGTTCCTCTCCGCGATCACCGTCCTGTTGCTCACGACCATTCTCGTCGCAGGACTGCTGCATTTGTTGAGCGATGAAGGCTGGTACGTGTGCGTGCTGAACGCACTACCATTCAGTGTCATCAGTTCGTCCATCGCCATTCCCAGCGCCGCCGGCATGCGGCCGCGTGACCGCGAGTTCGTCATCTACGAATCCTCTTTCTCCGACATTCTCGGCATCGTTGTATTCGACTTCGTGCTCTTCAACGATACGGTAACTTCCAAGTCTTTCCTGGTACTGGGCCTCGACATCGGCGCCATCGCGCTGATCTCGTTGATCTTCTGCCTTGGCCTGCTCTGGCTGATGGGGAACATCAAGCACCACATCAAGTTCTTCCTCATCATGTCCGTGCTGGTGATGGTGTATGCGATCGCGAAGCAGTTCCACCTCAGTTCGCTCATCATTGTGCTGGCCTTCGGGCTGTTGCTGAACAATGCGCAGCGGTTACGCCACCCGGTGTTCGCGAGCATCTTCCACTACGAGAAACTACCCGCGGATCTCGACCAGATGAAGACGCTCACCGCTGAAAGTGCCTTCCTCATTCGCACCTTCTTCTTCCTGCTCTTCGGATACAGTATCGTCCTCGCCGACCTCGGCAGCCTCCGTGTGCTCGCGCTCGGTGGATTCATCATCGCCGCCGTCTACTTCGCGCGTGTTGCGATGATGGCCGTTGTGGCGCCGAAAGAACGGACCAGCGTCCAGCTCATCGCTCCACGCGGTTTGATCAGCATCCTTCTGTTCTTCTCCATTCCGAAGGCTCATGCGCACCCTCTTGTGGGCAATGGAGTGCTCTTCGTGGTGATCCTCTGCACCAGCCTCATCATGTCCTACGGTTTGGTGAAGGGCGGAAAGAAGGAGGTGACTGAAGCCTGAAGCAGCAAGGCCGTGCTGCTCCCAAGGCTTGCGCTCGCGTGTCGCGAGTGCAAGCACCTTCACCAAACACCAGGCAGCAACCTCGCCACGCCGCACATCAACTCCGGATATTCCGGATGCATGGCCGTAAGACGGCGCTCCTCATAACCGATCTTCACCACCAGCACGACCAGAACCACCGCCAGCGCTGACCATCGCCAAACCGACGGTGCACCGAAAGTGACCCCGGCGCCACAGAGCATGACGGCGAGATACATGGGATGCCGCACCAACCGGTAGATGCCAAGCTTATTAAGTGTGTTGCCTTCGCGCGGCACAGGCATGATGGTGAAGTTGTTCCCACCGATCGATACTGCGGCCAGGATAAAGACGAGGATGCCCAATGCAAAAAGGGCCCAAGCCCACCATGGGAATAGCCAGCTTCCGCCGAATAACAACACCGCAATACACGCGAACTGCCCGAAGACAAGAAGGACGGGAACGCTCCTCATCCTATTGAGCCAACGTTAGATCGAAGAGGCTCCGAGCATCAAAACCGGCTCTTCCAGCATGGACTTCAACGTCTGCAGGAATGCTGAACCGGTAGCACCGTCCACCACGCGGTGGTCGCAGCTCAAGGTCAGTTTCATCACATGGCCCGGAACAACGGCGCCGTTCTTCACCACAGGCGTTTCAGCAATGGCGCCCACGGCCAGTATGCACGCGTCAGGCGGATTGATGATGGCGGTGAACTCCTCGATGCCGAACATGCCGAGGTTCGATATGGTAAAGGTGCTGCCTTCCCAATCCTGCGGCTGCAGCTTCTTCGCCTTGGCACGCTTGGCGAACTCACGGACCTCTGTACCGATGACACGCAACGGCTTGGTGTTGGCAAATCGCACCACGGGAACAAGCAGTCCGTCCTCAACGGCCACCGCCACGCCAATGTGCACATGTTCGTTGTAACGGATACGGTCACCGAGCCAACTGCTGTTCACCTTGGGGTGCTGCCGCAACGCCATGGCGGCCGCTTTCAGCACGAGGTCATTGTAGCTGACCTTGTCCGGTGCGACCGCCTTGTTGATCGCTTCGCGTACGCCCATGCAGCCGGTCATATCCACGGCGATGGTGAGGTAGAAATGCGGCGCTGTGAACTTGCTTTCAGCCAAACGCTTTGCGATGGTCTTGCGCATCTGGCTCACCGGCACCTCGGTGAATTTCTCCTCTTGGGCGGCCATGGGTGCCATGCCTCCCTCGAGATAACTCTCAATATCGCTCTTCGTTACGCGGCCCTCGTCGCCGCTGCCATGCACGCGTGCGATGTCGATGCCGCGGTCCTCCGCGAGGCGCTTCGCTAGTGGGCTGGCTTTCAAACGTCCGTTCGATGGTGCAGGTGCCGCCGTTGCGGTGTGCATGGACGCAAATGCTGGTGTGGGTGCGGGCGCTTTGGTGGCGGTTTGTGCTGCAGCCTTACCCGGTGTTTGTCGACCCGAGGGGTCGACGCTACCGGTGGTGGCCGTTTGCTCCTTCACATCCTTCACCTCCTTCACCTCCTTTACCTCTTTCACCTCCTTCTCTGCCTTTACCTCTTTCTTCTCTTCGGCCTTAGGCGCCTCGGCTTCCTTCAGCAACCCGCTGATATCCTCGCCTTTCTTTCCGATGATCGCCAGCAATGAATCCACAGGTGCGGCTTTTCCGGCAGGCACGCCGACGTACAATAGAACACCGTCGTAGTAACTCTCGAATTCCATGGTGGCCTTGTCCGTCTCGATATCGGCAAGGATATCACCACTCTTCACCGTGTCGCCCACCTTCTTGTGCCAGCTGGACACCACGCCCTCGGTCATGGTGTCGCTCAAGTGCGGCATGTTGATCTTCTCCGCCATGGTTCAGTCGTTCAGGAAGGGATAATCCTTTTGCTTGTAAACGTCCAGATAGAGTTCGTCCACCGGCGGATAAGGACTCTCCTCGGCGAATTTCACCGCGGCATTCACTTCTTCCTTGGTGTCCTCGTCCATCTTGTCCAGCTGCGCCTCGGTGGCCCACTTTTTCGTGATGAGCTTCTTCCGCACATCCTCGATCGGGTCGCGCTGCTTGTATTCCTCCACCTCCTCCTTGGTGCGGTAGTTCCCGGGATCGCTCATACTGTGGCCCCGGTAGCGGTAGGTCTTTATCTCCAGCAAGAAAGGTCCCTCTCCCGCGCGGACATGCTTGGCGGCATCCGCGAAAGCATGGTGCACATCCTCGCAGCGCATGCCGTTCACGGGTGCGGCAGGCATATCGTAGGACAAGCCCAGCTTGTAGAGGTCGTGCACGTTGCTGGTGCGCTCCACGCTGGTGCCCATCGCGTAGTCGTTGTTCTCGATCACAAAGACCACAGGGAGCTTCCACAGCATCGCCAAATTGAAGGTCTCGTGCAGGATGCCTTGGCGCGTGGCCCCGTCACCCATGAAGCAATACGTCACTTGATCGCCACCGCGGTACTTGTCGGCAAAGGCGATGCCTGCTCCAAGTGCGATCTGCGCGCCCACGATACCGTGACCGCCATAAAGGTTGCGCTCTTTGTCGAAGAAGTGCATGCTGCCACCCTTGCCCTTGCTACTGCCCGTGGCGCGGCCGTAGAGTTCGGCCATCACGTTCTTCGCGGGCGTGCCTAATACCAGCGGATGCGCATGATCGCGGTAGGCTGTGATGATGCGGTCGTCGCTACCCTTAGCGGTGACAAGTCCCGCAAGGATCGCTTCCTGACCTATATAGAGGTGGCAGAAGCCGCCGAATTTTTGTTGGGTGTAGAGCTGACCGGCTTTCTCTTCGAAGCGTCGCATCAGCAGCATGTCCTTGAACCATCGGAGATACGTCTCCTTGTCGAAGGCAGGCTCGGCCTTGGCTCCCTTCGTCGACGTTTGCGGCTGCGACGAACTGGCGGTCTTGGTGCTCATTACAATGCAGTGATAGGTGGCCAAAGATAAGACCCGGATCCAAGGCGGTCCTTGGGGGTCAGGCGCTCTTCTTCCGGCCCAACTGCGAACCATCGAAGCAGAGCGGCAGCAAGGTCTCAGCGCTGTAGGTCTCGATAACCGGGCCTTTAACAATGCCCATCAGTAGCCTGATGGGGCTCTGCTGCCTACGCTCCTGCTCCACCAAGGCCTGCCGACAGATCCCGCAGGGCGTCACCGGGCGAGAGCCCTTCATCTGTGGCACCACGATGGCCATGCTCTCCACGATCCCCTTCGGCATCACCGTCATCGCGGCATGCAGGGCCGTGCGTTCCGCACAGGTACCGGCGGGATAGCTCGCGTTCTCTTGGTTGCTCCCTGGAATCAATTCCCCGGATTCCATGTGCAACGCGGCACCCACCTTGAATTTCGAATAGGGCGCATAGGCGTTCCGAGCGGCCTTGACGGCCAATTCAAGTAGCTCGCGGTCTTCCTCCGGCAAGGAGGACCACGAGGTGTGCTGCAAATAATGCAGCGCGATCTTGCGCGTGTTGGCCATGGTGATGAAGAAGGTCGAAATTACTATGTTGCATGCCTCCACTTACCACCGCCCGACGATCCATAGATTGCCGACGAGTTAACACCCATGAAGACGGACCTAAAGCTGGATACGTTCGAGCCGATCGACCTGGCGGAACTCGACCGGGTAACGTTGATGTCACGGATGGACACCAAGTATGCCTTCGATATCGCTCGGCTACCGGAGGTCATCGCCACCCTGCATCCGGAATATCGGGTGCTGGAGGTGAACGGCGTGCGCGGAACGCTCTACCGTTCGTTGTATTACGATACTCCCGAACTCAAACATTACTTCGACCACCACAACGGCCGCACCTTCCGCAGCAAGGTGCGCTTTCGCGAATATGTGGGCTCGGACCTCTTCTTTCTGGAAGTGAAACGCAAGACCGGGCGCGGAGGAACCGATAAGAAAAGGATACAAGTAGCAGCGATCACCGAAACGATGAGCGCCAAGCAGAGCGCATTTGTGAGCGAAGCGAGCAACTGCGGTATTCCATTGTTACCAATGCTTTGGAACGAATTCTTCCGGATCACGTTCGTTCATCGAGAACGGGCGGAACGCCTTACGATCGATCAGCGCATTTCCTTTTCCAACGCTTCAGGGAAGTCCACACTGCCCGAACTCTGCGTTGCTGAACTGAAGGAAGCACGCACCGGCCATGGATCTCCGTTCACATCGCTCATGCGCAGCATTCCTGTGCCACCATCCAACCTCAGCAAGTATTGCATAGGGACCTTGCTGCTGGATCCTTCCATCAAGCACAACAATTTCAAGCCCACTTTGCTGCGCGTCCGCCAATTCGGGAACGCCGCGTGAAATACCATCACTATGAAGCTATTCGGCATGCACGTTTTCCACGAGGACCTATGGGACCTGATGTTCAAGTTCGGTCTGGACGTACTCGTGGTATTCATCCTCATCCGGATCATCTATTATCCGATCCACCGCAAAAAAGAGAACCTCTTCACCTACTTCGTCTTCAACTTCCTCATCTTCTTCCTCTGCACGTTGATGAGCGATGTAAAGCTGAGCATGGGCTTTGGCTTCGGGCTGTTCGCGGTCTTCAGCATGATACGCTACCGTACGGAGCAGTTGGAAGTTAAGGACATGACCTACCTCTTCGCCGTGATCACTCTCGGGGTGATCAATGCCTTGGCCGGGAAGAAGATCAGCTTGGCGGAACTGCTCTTCACCAACGGCATGATCCTGCTGTTGGTCTTCGTGCTGGAGCAGGTATGGCTCACGCGCCACGAGGCCATGCGGCAGCTGATCTACGAGCGCATCGACCTTGTGAAGCCGGAGAACAAGGACCAGCTCTTCGAGGATCTGCGCACACGCTTGGGCATCCGCGTAAGCCGCGTGGAAGTGGGCCGCATCGACCTGCTGCGCGACACGGCGC
>JBEPUG010000131.1:0-9880 GCA_041691695.1 Flavobacteriales bacterium | reverse complement strand
GGATCTTTATCTTGTTGGGCCGCACGATGCCGAGGGAACGCGCCGCCTCGATCACCTTGGTATCGGAGATGATGCCCGCTCGGGCGATAACGGTACTGGCGCGTTTTTCCAACAGGAATTCATAGAGCTTCTCGTTCACTTCCACTTTGCGCTGGTAATTCTCCACGTCCCGCTGGTTTCCCGGCACTGCGCGTATGAGGGTGGTGTATTCCCCGGCCTGCTTGTCGATGTCAGCTATCTGCTTGTTGATCGCACCGCGCGTGTTCTTCAAATAGATCAGCAGGTTCGCTCGGGTGAGCTGGATGGTCTGTTTGGTCTTTTCGATGGCGGGGTTCACTGCCTCCACGTCGAACATGTTCTGGTTCACCTCCATCTGCATGTCGTACAGGGCGGTGAGGGTCTTCTGCAGGAAGACATCGTCATTCAGGATGTAGAAGGAGGGCGGCAGCAGCTTGCCATCTCCGATATTCAGGACGTAGTCGTTCAGCGCGTCCACGCTCTCCACCTGCAACTGCAGTGTGCGCTTCTGGGCATCCAAATTCACCAGTTGGGAGAAGTACTGAGTGTTCTCCTTGTCGAGGTCCAGGATGTTCTTGCTGCGGAGGAACCTCTGCAGATCATCCTCGTATTGGTTGAGGATCCCGGAGATCTCATCGAGTTGCTTGTCGATGTAGACAATGGTGTTCTGGTTGATGTCGATGTCGCCCTGCAAGGTGTACTTGATGTATTCCTGGCTGAGGGTATCGAGGAACATCTTGGCCCGCTCGGGGATCTCGTCCTCCACGGTCACCTTCAGGATGGTGGTGTAGTCGAGGTTCTCCACGTCGAGACTATTGGCGTATCGCGCCACGAGGTTCCCTCTGGCATGGCGGATGAAACGGTAGTCGCTGTCGCGGTACTTGGCGATGTTGGATGGCTTGAGGTCCACATTGGATTGCACGCGCAGGGTGAAGTCGGCGTCGGCGATGTCGGTATCGAAGGGGAAGGTCTTGGTCACCACTCCTTGGCCCGCGTCGTAGCTGACCTCGAAGTGATTGGCATCGATGATGTGCAAGTCGAAGGGTTTGTCGTAGAGCGCGGTATTCAGCGGCTGGATCTGCACCACGAAGGGTAGGTTGCCATAGATCTGGGTGGTCCGGAAGCGGCCGATGATAAAGTAGGAGATGTCGAAGTCCAGCTTGTTCAGCGTGCGATCGATGAGGTCATAGCTGGTGAGCACGCGTTTCTGGTTCACGATGTCGCCGTAAGCGCCCACGTAGCCGATGTTCTTGTAGACCTGGCTTTGGTAATCGTAGGTCTCCTTGTCCTGCAGCAGGATCTGGGTGCTCGCTCCGTATACCTCTGGGATCTTGTAGGAGTAGAGGTAGGAGAGCACTGCGGAGAGCACCAGCGCGACGGCCACGATGTACCAGTTTTTCGAGACGATGCGGAGGAGATACCGCAGGTCGTTCATCTCGATGATGCCGCCTTTGGGGCCTGGTGCTGCTGCCATGTGCTCGTTGCTGACGCCTTGGTCCCGCGCCATTACTGGGCGAAGGCCATTCCCGAAGGGCCGCAAATATAGCCACCGGTAGCAGCCCTCATGAAGGGCTTCAGAGCGGGCGCGACCAATGCGCCCTTTGGGCATGCGCTGGCTGAACTTCTGAACCGCCGATGAACGCTGATGGACGACGCTATTTCGACCACGGTTCCGCCTGTAGATAGTTCTGGTCAAAGCCATTCCCCGCTTTTTCAGCGTGCATCTTCGTTCATCAGCGGTTCATTTTCGGATTCATTTGTCCATCGTGCGAAGGCTGGAGCCCCGATCGTTCTGGATCAGCCTTTATCGGGTTGGGAATAGCGCGCGGCTTATCAACAGCCGCACAGGTGCCATCAGAATGGTCCATGTGGCTCCGGTGTATCGCGGCATGCATGGATCCGGGAAGGAGCGACCGGAGGTGATCCACATGCCGGATATGGATAAGTCGGTGAACAAGCGAGGGTGGTTGAGCGTATCAGGTCTACTTTTGCACCGCCACTTTTCGTTCGATCGGCCGAATTTCATGAAGACCATATACCGCCTTCTCTTCTTTCTGTGTCTGTTGGCGGTTCCCGTTACCGGTCTTTTTGCCCAACCTAGCGGGCCAGGCGGTCCTCCGCCTCCTCCTCCCTGCTGGCCGCCGCCCTGCATCCCCATTGATGGCGGTATCTCCCTATTGATCGGGGCCGGTGCACTGCTTGGTGGGCGCAAGGCCATTCATGTCCGTCGCTCGCGCAAGTCCGAGGTCTGATGTCCACCCCGGTGTCCCCCGTTTCCGGACGGCGCGACCCGCTCTTCCGTTTTCTTCTGCTCGCTGCCTCGCTTTATGCGGGCTGGTACTTGCTCTATGCCTTCGTCATCCACCCGTGGGGCACCTTGGACCATGCGGTGATCGATTCCCTGATCGCCGTTTCAGGCGTGATCCTGCGTCTCCTTGGCTACACCCTGATCCCCGAACCGCTTAATGCGGACCACATCCGTACGATCGGCGTGGAGGGTGGGCACTTGCTCTGGATCGGCGATTCCTGCAACGGCGTGAGCCTCTTCGCTGTCTTTACCATTTTCCTGATCGCGTATGGCGGCCCCTGGCGGCCCAAGACCTGGTTCGCGGTGTTGGGCATCCTGTCCATCCACTTGGTCAATGCCTTCCGCGTCGCTGCCCTTTGCATCATCGTGAGCATCAACTACGAATGGCTCAACTTCAACCATGACTATACCTTCTATGTCATCGTGTATGGTTGGGTGTTCCTGCTCTGGTACATCTGGGTGAAGCGCTTCGCCGATCCCACCGTGAGTAAGTTGACATGAGCGGTGGCGGGAACCGTTGGAGCGTTCGCGCCGAGGCGGCGTTACTCTTGCTTGTTGGCATCGTTCTGGGCGCTTGCCGCGAATTCCTCTTCATCAATTTGAACTACCAGATCGACCATGTGGCACGCCACACCCGCTTCTCCTATGCACATTCCTTGTTCCAAGGGTGGACGCGCGGCATGGATCTAGGCCCGCTGCTCACGCTGAAGTGGATCATGGCGCTGTGCTTCATGCTGGCCATGGCGATCCTGAGCGTGTTGATGTCGCGCGTGCTTTTCGACACGTGGCGGCATACGCGCCCCCTTGTGATCGGCTTCGTGATCTTCGCTGTCGCTTCGTTGGTCTTCCATGAACTTGCGCGCTGGCAACAGGATTTCGAAATGGTTTCCATCCAACTCTCGCATATGCTGCAGTATCCGGTGGTGCTGTTGTTCCTGCTATTGGCCGCAGGGTTACCGGGTGTGCGGGCATCCGCGGATCATTGATAAGCCGGAGGTGACGTCTTCAAGGGAATAACCGCCGATTCAGACGAGGAGCGCATATAGATCTCTGGAGATGACGTCTTCGATCTTTTTCCGCAGATGACGCAGATGACACAGATAGGTTTTCGGAGGCTGCGTCTTCAAATTGAAAGTAGCACAGCGTCTGGCATTCATCGGCGCTGATCAGCGGAATAGGCGTTTTTTGACCTCTCTTCGTGAACTTTGTGGTATGACCGTCTTTGGCCGCAGGCCGCCTCTGCGTGCATCGGCGTTCATCGGCGGAATCGGCGGTTTTTGATCATTCTTCTTTGTGCTTTTTGTGTACTTCGTGGTATGAATTCCTTCGCCCGAAGGACGCCTCGGTGGAAGCCACGGAACCTCCGGGCTACCTTCGCCGCGCGCCCCGAATTCGACAATGGGCCGCGAGTGGAATGATCAAAAAGTTGATGGTGGTAGTGGGCACCCGCCCGAATTTCATCAAGGTGACGCGCTTCAAGAAAGTCGCCGCCGAGCGGGGCGTGCAGCTAAGCCTGGTGCATACCGGCCAGCACTATGACGATCGCATGAGCACGGTCTTCTTCGATCAGTTCGGTCTGCGCCCCGACCATTTTCTCAATACGCCGCAAGGCACACCGGCTACGCAGATGGGCCACATCATGATCGGCTTGGAGACCATAGCCCGGGCGGAAAGGCCAGACATGATCATGGTGCCCGGCGATGTGAACAGCACGTTGGCTGGTGCCTTGGTAGCGAACAAGATGGGCGTGCTTTTGGGTCATTTGGAAAGTGGTCTCCGCAGCGGCGACATGGGCATGCCAGAAGAGATCAACCGCATCCTTACCGACCGCATCACCGATGCCTTCTTCGTCACCGAGCAAAGCGGTATCGACCATCTGTTGGCCGAAGGCCGACCGAAGGAGAAGATCCACTTCGTCGGTAATACAATGATCGACACTTTGGTCGCATTCGATCCCCAAGTACAGGCATCTCCGGTGCTGGAAGAACTCAACCTCGGAAAGGGTGGCCATGTGCTGATGACGATCCATCGCCCGGCCACGGTGGATTCCGACAACGAGTTGGCCAAGCTGGTGGAACTGATCGTCTTCATCGCGAAGGATAGGAAGGTGGTGTTCCCCGTGCACCCGCGCACCACTGCCAAGTTGAAGGCCAGCGGACTGCTGGACCGATTGGAAGCGATGAAGAACCTGGTGATGACGGCGCCGATGGACTACTTCGGATTCCAGAAACTGATCGCCACTGCGGCCTTCATCATCACCGACAGCGGCGGCATCCAGGAAGAGACCACCTATCGCCAAGTGCCCTGCCTCACGTTGCGTCCGAACACGGAGCGCCCGATCACCATCACCTTGGGCTCGAACCGCCTCATCAACTTCGACCTTGACGAATTGGCCACGGCCGTCGCGGACATCGAAGAGGGACGGGCGCGACGCGGGGAGGTACCGCCGCTCTGGGACGGCCATGCCACAGAACGCGTCTTCGACGCCCTCGCCACGCTGTGATCTTCTACCTCACATACAACGACCAACCGTCCGGCGTCTACTGGAGCCAAGTGACGGATGTGGTGGAGCACCTGAATACACTGGGCGGTGAGCCGGTCAAGCTGGTCGCGCTGGTGAGCATGCGTGGTTATCCGGCGACACGAAGGATGATCAAGCAGCACAGTGCCAGCGCGCTGGTGTTGCCTATGGTGCCCACGATGCGGCGTTGGCGCAAGAACGCAGTGCTATTGGGCGCAGCCTGCCGTCGGCTGAAACCCTCCGGCATCATCTGCCGCGGCCCTTTCGCTACATGGATGGCCATGCGCATGCGTGAGCGCGGGTTGACGAAGAAGGTCTGCTTCGATGGTCGCGGGGCCTACGCCGCGGAGTGGGAAGAGTACCGCGTGATCGATGATGATGGGCTTATCTCCCAGCTACGTCCGGTGGAACAGGACGCGGTGTTGAAGAGCGACTTCCGCTTGGCTGTCAGCCAGGCTTTGCTGGATCATTGGCGCGAACGATACGCATACACAGCCAACGCGCACGTGGTCATACCCTGTACACTAGCGGCTGCTTTCCTTGAACCGATGCGTTTGCGGGCTGGTCATGAAGAGATCCAGCTCATCTATTCCGGTTCTGCCGCAGGGTGGCAATCCTTCGAGAAGTTGTCCGCATTGGTGGACGCGATCATGGATCGGCCCAACACATCGGTGCTTTTCATGAGCCCGGATGACGCGCGGATCACGGCGTTGGTATCGAAGTACCCAACGCGGGTGAAACGCGGCTGGTCCTACGGTCCGGAAGGGGTGAGGGAAGAACTGGGAACGAGTGACATGGGCATCTTGGTACGGGAGGATACGATCACCAATCGTGTGGCTTCTCCGACAAAGTTCGCGGAATATCTCGCCTGCGGATTGCCGGTGCTGATCAGTCCGCATGTGGGCGACTTCAGTGAGCTGGTGGTGAAACATGATCTGGGCGTTCTTCACACCCCGGGAGATCTTTTGCCTTTGTTCAAGCCCGCTTCCGTCGCCGATCGTGACCGGTACCGCTCTTTCGCCTTGGCGCACTTCACCAAGTCAGCGTACGACGCGGAGTACAAGGTGCTGCTGGACATGTTATCCTGAGTGCGACCCGCTAGGCACCGAGTAACAAAGTGCCTGTCAGTGTGACCCCGGCGCAGGGCCGGGGCGACAACCCTTGGAGGTAAAGCTCCTCGATACGCCGCTCCTAGCGAGGCTTATCGAGCAGCTTCACCATGAACGAGTGTCATTCCGGGCCTGCCCCGGAATCGCAAAAGAGTGTGGCCGCTGGTTTTCCCGGACGCCAGTGACGAATGATCCTGATTGGTCCGTCAGAAGAGTATGCCGCCTCAACTCGTCCCTGCTCCGTTCGCGGCTATTTTTGCGCCATGGCCAAACGCATCTTGATCACCGGCGGCGCGGGCTTCATCGGTTCCGCCCTCAGCGCCCACTTGCAGCGCCAAGGCCATGAGGTCTTCGTGGTGGACAACCTCTCCTTCGGCAGGCGGGAACTCGCAGGCGTACCCGATGAGCGCTTTTTCCAGGTGGACATCCGCGACGCTGAGGGGCTGCGGAACACCTTCGCCACCGTACGTCCGGAAAAGGTCCTGCATTTGGCGGCGGTCCATTTCATCCCGTATTGCAACGCGCATCCAGCGGAGGCTGCGGACATCAACATCAACGGCACCATCCGGGTGCTGCACGCCGCCGAGGAAGCAAAAAGTGTGAGGCAGGTCTTCACCGCCAGCACCGCCGCCGTGTATCCTATTGCGGATAGCGCCATGCCGGAGGATCAAGTGCCGGGGCCGATGGACATTTATGGGACCACCAAGCTCGCCACCGAAGTGATCGCGCGCGAATTCTGTGGGCGCACGGGCATCCCCACGATCATCGGCCGTTTCTTCAATGCGTTTGGACCGAACGAGACCAATCCGCATCTCTTCCCGGAGATCCAACGGCAGGTGCTCGCTGGTGTCCGAACCCTGAAGCTGGGTAACCTGGAACCCAAGCGCGACTACATCCATACGCAGGACATGAGCCGCGCCATCGAAGCGCTTTTGGCGTTGGTTCCGAAGAGTTGCCAGACCTTCAACATCGGTCGTGGTATCGAGTACAGCGTGCGCGAAGTGGTGGCGGCATTTGAGCGGCAATTGGGTGAGCCGCTCGCCATTGAAGTGGATCCGGCGCGGGTTCGGAAGGTGGAGCGCATGCACCTGCTCGCGGACGTTTCGAAGCTGAAAAATGCTACGGGGTGGGAACCGGAGTGGGAGATCGATGAGGGCGTGGCCACGTTGTTGAAAGAGCACGTTCCCGGTTGAACACATCCGATGCGCATCGCCCTTTGCACGGACGGCATCCATCCGCAGGCCTTGGGGGGCATGCAGAAGCATTCGCGCCTTTTGGCGGAGCATCTGGCAAAGAGCAACAATGTGGAATTGATCGTGTTGCATCCGCATGCAGAGACCGTCTTTGATAAAGCTCTCGGGATCCAGGAAGTATGCGTCGCTCCGATCGATCCGGGGAAATTCTATCTGCGCGAATTATGGTGCTACAGCGACCGAGTGGGAGAGGAGCTGGAGCGGTTAAGTCCGGATGTGATCCTTTCTCAAGGATTTTGTGTGTGGAAAGGGATCGATCGCTTCCGTGGCAAGTTGATCATGCATCCTCACGGTCTGGAGATGTTCCAAGGCTTGACGTGGAAGGAACGGTTGCTTGGCGCACCCTTCCGTTGGCTGGTGCGCCACATCGCGCGCAGGAGTGCTTTGGTGATCTCACTCGGTGGAAAGCTCACCGGTATTTTACAGGAGCAATTGAAAGGCTCGTCATGCAGGGTGGTGGTGATCCCCAACGCGGTGGAGCTGCCTGAGGAAAGTGCAACTCTTCCGGCCCCCGGATCTGAAAGGGCCTCACCGCTTGTGCTTCTTTTTGTCGGTCGCTTCGCCTTCAACAAGGGCATCGATGTTTTGATGGAAGTTGCGCAGCGTTTGGTGGATGAAGGGCACGCAAGGATGGTGCGCTTTGACCTTGTGGGAGATGGGCCGCTGTTCAGTTCCATCAAGGCCGCCGGTGTTCCGGAGAATATGCGCTTGCTTGGTCGGCTGGACGATGCAGCGCTGGCACAGTGCTATGCGGACTGCGATGCGTTCATCCTGCCCACACGGTTCGAGGGCATGCCCACCGTGGTATTGGAGGCCATGTCGCAGGCCAAGCCGGTCTTCGTAAGCGATGTGGGCGCCACGGCGGAACTGGTGGACATGCACAACGGCTATCTGCTTCCTCCCGGCAACGCGGATGAACTGTACAATGCGATCCTTTCCTTCTGCGAGCGATCGCCGGAGGCGCGTATCAAAATGGGCCGTTACGGACAGGAGCGCGTGCGCGAACTCTTCAGTTGGCCTGTGGTGACGAAGCGCTTCATGCGCCTGTTCGAAGGAATGACGCGGTAGTCCAGAGGCCGCGGATCACTTCAGATCAAGACCTCTTTGATCAACCGGTCCGTGATGGGACCCAGTAGGAATTCACTGTGTTCGGCCTCCATGTCGATCTCGATCTTGTGCTCACCGCTCATGATGCGGGGCAGTTCGGTCACCAGTTCATCCACACGAAGGGACGCGCCCAGTCGGCGTTCCAAAATGGTGCTACTTACCAGCCCGGCCTGGCCAATGTGAAGCACCGGCCGACGCAGGTAGAAGATCTCGTTGAACTTGGTACCGAGTATATCCTTGTTCACACTGGGAATGAAGGTGAGCACGAGGTCTGACCCAGCGATGCGCTGGAAGATCTCCTTCGGTGACAAAGGCGCATTGAATCGGACCTGCTCGGAGAGTCCGCGCTGCTTCACTTTATCCTCATATGCTTGTGTTCCATGGCCGGTGATGAACAGGTCCAGACGCGACCTGATAAAGGCGGATGGGTCGCTAACTCGGAGCGCTTCAAAGGCGCACAGCAAGTTTTCAAAATACACTTCCGCCTCCTCTGCCCCATATAGGCTGCCCGCATAGATCATCTGGAAAACATCGGTAGGCTCGTGCCTGTTGGATGGTACAAGCTCATCAGGGTCGATGGCATGTGGAATTGTGACATATCGGTCGGAGGCTCCACCGTAGGCTTGGCGAAGATGCTCGACAATATTGGCATGCGGTGAAATGAGTTTGTCGAAAGTGTGTACCACAAGAATCTCTTTTTCGCGCTCATAGGCCATACGCTTTTCGCCCATGGAGCTCTGCCCATAGTATGGCCCCCAGGTCCACGGGTCGCGGAAGTCCGCCACCAAATTGATCTTGGGAAAACGTTCCTTCAACTCGGCAGCATGGGCGAGTAGGCTGAACGGCGCGCCGGTGACGATGACATTCCTGATGGTGTGGCGCGCGATGAGGTCACCCGCTTCGTGCAGCAGTTGTTCTCTCCAAAATACCGCGCGGTCATACCAGTTTCCCTTTGTGAGCAGGGGCAACAACCGGAGCCAAACGCGGTACATCACCTTGTCCCAAAAGCGGGTCACGGGTTGTTTGGTCAGCACTGTGGGGTAGCGCTGTGGCAGCGGGTGCTGAATGATGTTGGGGTGGTCTACATCATCCGCCCAAAGCGAGATGGCACCATGTTTAGGCCCGGCACTGCGGATCACGTGCACCGGATGTCCGCGCCGGGCCAACTCCTTGGCGAACTTCGCCCAGCGCCTTCCGCCGATGCCGAACACCGGTGGGAAACCGTGGCAGATAATGAGTACCGGCTCTGCTGGTGCCATGGGCGGCGAAGGTAGCCGGGCGCATTCGTGAAACAGAGGGTAGTAGCTTGCCGCCACTTCAAGACATGGACAGGCACGCGATCATCACAGGAGGAGCTGGTTTTATCGGCAGCCACATGGTGGACCTTCTTTTGGCCGAGGGTGGATGGCAGGTCACTGTCATCGACAATTTCGATCCCTGCTATCCTCGTGCGATCAAGGAAGCGAACATCGCCCAGCACAGGAACAATGGGGCTTTTGAACTGGTGGAAGGCGATATCCTCGACGACGCGGACCTGATACGTGCCTTTGCGCGGTCCAAAGGC
>JBEPUG010000130.1:0-9904 GCA_041691695.1 Flavobacteriales bacterium | reverse complement strand
ACCTGTATCGGATCCTGCGCTTGCCCAACGGAGCGTGGAGCCTTCCGCTCAACCTCGGCCCGAATATCAACACGCCCTACGACGAGGACGCGCCCTTCATACACAGCGATGGCACCACGCTTTTCTTCAGCAGCAATGGCCACAATACCATGGGCGGCTTCGACATCTTCAAGTCCACTCTGCTGGATCCGGACATGAACGTGTGGGACAAGCCAGTGAACATGGGCGCCCCGTTGAACACGGTGAATGATGACATCTACTTCTGCCTGAGCGAGGACGGTCGCACCGGCTATTTCAGCTCGGAACGCGCCGGAGGGCTCGGCGGCCAGGACATCTATCAAGTGGTGTTCCCCACCAGTCAGGTCGAGTTCCTGTTGGTGCGCGGCGTAGCCACCGATACTGGGGAGAAGGCGGTGAAGGCAACGGTCACTTTGACCGACGAGGGCAGCAATGAGGTTGTCGGCGTCTACAACACGAATGAAGCCACCGGCCGTTACCTCATGGCCGTGAAGCCGGGCAAGCACTATCGCGTCAAGGTGGAAGCGGTAGGCTTCAATGATCTGGACACTGAACTGATAACGTCGTTCGACGGCTCCACGCAGGAGATCACCTTGGACCTTCCGCTCATCCGGAACGACAGCGCGGAACGTGGTCCAGTAATTCCCAGTGGCCAATGAGGACAAACCATATAACATCCGTTTTCGCAGGTCTCTGCCTCGGCAGCGTGGCCTTTGCGCAGGACCCGCAGTTCTCGCAGTTCTATGCCACCCCCACCTATTTGAGCCCAGCCTTCGCGGGCACCACGGTGCAAAGCCGCTTCGCCCTGCAATGCCGTGACCAGTGGCCATCGATCCCCGGTGCTTTTGTGAGCTACAACCTCGCTGCTGACCAATACCTCTCGAACCTCAATAGCGGCATCGGAATCCTCGCCTCGGGCGACCAAGCGGGCAGCGGTGCTCTGCGATCCAACAGTATCACGCTGCAGTACGCATACGAGATCCGCTTGAAACACAAGGTCTATTTGCGACCGGCGCTGCAGATCGGCTATGTCAACCATACAGTGGATTACTCACGCCTTTTATTCAACGACCAGTTGGAGCGCGGTGGAGATGTGGCCACGTACGATTACTACAACGGCCGCAAAGTGGGTTATGCGGACATCGGTTCAGGGCTGCTCTACTTCACACCGCAGCTGTGGTTCGGCGTGGCATTGCTCCATATGAACCAAGGCAATCAATCCCTGCTGCAAGGCGAATCCCTCGTGCCGCGCGAGTTCAGCATGCATGGTGGCTACCGTTTCAAGCTGCGCTCCGGCGGCATGGTGAGCAAGGATGCGCAGTCCATTGTGGGCGCATTCAACTATCGTGCACAGGGTAAGTTCGACCAGCTGGATATCGGCGCCTACTATGAGCGCGACCCGATCTTCGCTGGGGTGTGGTACCGCGGTCTTCCCGTGAAGGCGTACGCTCCGGGCTACCAGAACAACGATGCGATCTCCATCGTCGCAGGCTTCAAGGTGGGCGACTGGCGCTTCGGTTACAGCTACGACATCACCATCTCGCGCCTGGCCTTGAACAGCGGCGGTGCGCACGAGATCACCACCATCTTCGAGCTTGCCGACAAGCGGAAGAAGAACTCGATGGCCCGCAGGCGCGTTGTGCCGTGCGCAAAGTTCTGATCCCTTCACTGTCATTCTATGGATAATGCTGCGAACCGCACGCAGTTCACTATGCACAGCATTTTGGGCTCATGAACGCCATGGTTCCATGTGGCCAGCGTTCTGGAAGCCTACCTTCGCACAAGAACCAATTCACCCTTCTTATGCGGACCGTACAGACCCTTCTTGCCTTAACCCTCTCGCTTTCCTTTGTTTCCGCATTGCACGCTCAGAATAGCTTGAAGGATGGCACTGCCCTGCTTTGGGACAAAGAGATAAACGTGGGCCATGATTCTTTGCTGGACGACACCGTTAAGATACCGGCCTTGACCATTCCTATATATGAGGCCTCATCTTCTGAGGTCATGGACCTGTTGAAGTCCGCCATGCCTGATGCGAACTTCAAGAAGCAGGGCAACGTGATGAAAGCATCCGGGGCAAGCTTCACGGCCGCTTCCAGCACACCGACCGACATTCTTGCTTCTGTGACGGAAAACAAGAAGCAACGCATGAGCACGCTCACTCTTGCCTTCGTGAAACCGACGATATCAGAGCCCGTGGAGGGTCCACAGGTGGAGAGCGCCACGCGGGACCTCGCAGTAAAATTGAACAAGGCCGTAGTGCAGCAGCAGATCGACACGTGGAAGAAAAAACTCTCCAAGGCCAGCGATAAGACCGACAATGCCGTAAAGGACCATGACAAGGCAAAAGCGCAGAAGACCAAGTCCCAAGCGAAGTTGGAGAAGTCCACCAAGGAGAAGAGCAAATTGCAGGATGAGCATTCGATCTTGCAACAGCAGATCGATCTCGACAACCAAAAGTGGACGCTAAGCCAAGATCCCAAGGACCTGAAGACATTGACCAACTCGCGCAAGAAGATCACCAAGAACGAATCGGAGATGGCCAAGGTGATGTCCGATGAGGCGAATATGCAGAAGGACCTTTCGAAGAACGCCGATGACGTGCCAGATGCGCAAAAAGAGAGCGAGCAAAAGACCGCCGCACAGGCAGATGTCCAACGTACGGTGGATGCTTTGCAGCAAAAGATGGAGAGCATCCGTTAGGTCATAGAGGTAGGAAGCTTAGTGATCGTCGTTCAGTGAATTAGCAGGATCTGCCCATTCGCCGCGCCATCGTTCCTTTGCCGCCACGAAACGAAGTTCGACAATGCGGCACTCCCATTGTCCGATCTTCTGATCTTCTGATCGAAATGCATTCCATCCAGTTCGCCCTCGACGACGAGTCCCTCACCGGCACCACCATCACGGTTGCCGGCTGGGTGCGCACCTTCCGCAACGACCGCTTCATCGCGTTGAACGACGGCAGTACCATTCGGAATCTGCAATGTGTGATCGATCAGGAGAAGGTGGATGCCGCAACGTGTGCGCGCTTCACCACGGGCGCTTCCGTGGAATGCACCGGTGAGCTGATCCCTTCGCAAGGCAGTGGGCAGCGCGTGGAAATGAGGGTGATAGAGGTGAAAGTGCTCGGTGATAGCGATGCCGCCAAGTATCCCATCCAACCGAAGAAACACTCACTGGAATTCCTGCGCGAGAACGCACACTTGCGCTTCCGCACCAACACGTATAGCGCGGTCTTCCGTATTCGCCACCAGGTGAGTTTCGGCATCCACGAGTATTTCGACATGCACGGCTACAACTACTTCCACGCGCCCATCATTACGGCGAGCGATGCGGAAGGCGCGGGCGAGATGTTTCGCGTGAGCACGCTCGATGCGAAGCAACCACCGCTAAACGAAGCAGGCGACGTGGACTTTAAGGAGGACTTTTTCGGTGCTGAGGCTCGCCTTACCGTGAGTGGTCAATTGCAAGCCGAGACCGCCGCACTCGCCTTGGGCAAGGTTTACACCTTCGGACCCACCTTCCGCGCGGAGAACAGCAACACCACGCGCCACCTCGCGGAGTTCTGGATGATCGAGCCGGAGGCTGCCTTCATGGACCTGCACGGCGACATGGACCTTGCGGAAGGCCTGTGCAAGCACCTCATCATGCGTGTGCTCCGCAACAGCATGGACGATCTGCAGTTTCTCGATGCGCGGCTCACCCAAGAAGAGAAGAGCAAGCCGCAGGATCAACGCAGCGAAATGGGCCTGGTCGAACGCCTGAAGTTCATTCTCGAAAATCCCTTCGAACGCATCACGTACGATGAGGCGATCAACATCCTCCTGCATAGCAAGCCCTACCAAAAGAAGAAGTTCCAGTTCCCCGTGGAATGGGGCGTGGACCTGCAGAGCGAGCACGAACGCTACCTCGTTGAGAAGCACTTCAAGAAGCCGGTGATCGTCACGGGTTATCCGGCGAAGATCAAGGCCTTCTACATGCGCACGAATGGCATGGGAGACTTCGGCTACAGCGAAAAAGGCAAGACGGTCGCGGCGATGGACGTGCTCTTCCCAGGAATCGGCGAGATCATCGGTGGCAGCCAACGCGAGGAACGTCTCGATGTGTTGGAGGCGCGCATGGATGAGATGGGCGTGCCGAAGGAAGAACTCTGGTGGTATCTCGATACGCGCCGCTTCGGCACCGTGCCACACGCGGGCTTCGGACTGGGCCTCGAGCGCTTCGTGCTCTTCGTCACAGGCATGGGCAACATCCGCGATGTGATCCCATATCCGCGGGCACCGAAGAGCGCGGAATTCTGATCCTTCACCGCCAAGATGCTAAGGGCGCCAAGAAATTCATGCGCTAAGTTCTGCTTGGCGAACTTGGCGTCTTGGCGGTGTTGAAGATCTCGGAGAGTTGCGCGTACAGCTCCGGGTGCTTCTTCCGCATCTTCTCCGGGTCCTCGAAGAAGTACTCGCTCACCACCGCAAGGAATTCGGCATTGCTCTTCAGGGAGTAGGGGTTGATGTCGGACTTCCCTCTTTCGATCCGCGCCACCTCCTCCTTGATCTCGTGCAACCATGGCCCCACGTAGGCGTGCTTCATCAGCATCTCGGGGATGCCGTCCACCGCGCCGTCCTCCTTGTCCAGCAGGTGCACGAACTCATGCACGCCCACATTAGTGCGGTGCGGTGTCCCATCGAAGTCGCGCACCAGGTCGGCCTTGGAGAGCGCCACCGTGCCGTTCATGAAACGGTTGCCCACCATGCCGGAGATGTATTCCCGGTGGCCGTCATAGCGCTGCGTCTGGAACGAACTGTCGAAGCTGTTCGGATAGATCAACACTTCATGGACGTGTGGATACGTGTATCCCGGAAAGGCGAAGACCGGGATGATCGCACTGCTGGCCACCATGAGGCGCACGGTATCATCGATGTCGGTATCGATGCCCTCTACCCGTTTTTCCGCGAGGAAGAGTTGAACCCGATGCTCGAAGACAAGACGGTCCTTTGGGCCCAATTGCTCATAGAATGCCACGTGATCGAGCAGAAAGCTTCGCCATGTCTCTGGGAAAGAACGCTCCATGGATTCCGTGAACCGCTTCTTCTTCACCAGCAGGTAACGGACGATCGCAATGAGGCCAACCACCAATGCCACTATGAGCAACACGTTCATCAGGCCCATGTACCAAAATTAGCCGGGCCTGATCACTTACCCGCCGACATCAGCTTGCATTGGCGAAAAACACCATTGCTGTTCTTCACGGTAAGCTGATACACATAGTTGGAGCTGCCCAGTCCCAATTTCGCCATGTCCACAATGATCGTATGTCCACCCGGTGCGAGGCCCTCCCGCACGATAGCGGCCACCTTTCGGCCCATGATGTCAAAGAGGTCGATCGTCACATCGCCGCCGTTCGCGAGGCTGAAAGGGATGGTGGTTGCATCCGCATAGGGGTTCGGGAAATTCTGGCCGAGGGTGAACTGCCCCCCCGTCTCCGGTTCCAACGTCGGCAAGCCTACGGATCCGTTGCCGTTGATGGAGACCTCTAAGAACGACCCATACTCACCGGTGTCCGCGTTGTAGGTGAGTGTGGCCAATTGCAAGGCATAGCCATCCGCGAAAACGCCATCGTTGCCAGGCGCGACGGGGTCGGCGCCCCACGTGGTGTAAGGTGCTTCCGTCGTCAACAACACATTCTTCTCCGTGGTGGGAAAACAGAATTGCGAGGTGACCTGCAACATGGAACTGAGGTACACTTGAAAATGGATGTGGACCGTTCGGCCTGGGTACCATCCAGGGAATTTCGTAAGGAACTCCACCTCGCCGTTTGCATCCGAAAGCTGTATGCCGCGCAGCCAACGGGCGGTGGTGTTGTTCTGCATGCCCAAATGCGCATTGGTGGTAAAACCGGAATAATAACCGTCCGCATTGCAATGCCATACGTCCACACGCATGTTCGAAATGCCCGCACAGCTGTTCAAGCCGATGATCCGCAATTGAACGCGCAGGTCCGCGCCTGCTTGCAGTTCGCGAATGTCCGTGCGGAAGAAGTTGGCATCGTCGCTCAGGTCCAATGGAAAGGGCCCAGCAGTCTCCGAAGGGATCAACACACATCCCCCACCGACCGCCGGCATCGGTATTGGCCCCGGCCCATTCGCTTCCTCCTGCGCCTGACTTTTCCCTGGGATCATACTGGCCAAGCCCGCCACTCCGGCTAGGCGCAAAAAATCCTTTCGTTCCATGGTCCTCGCTTTTTCGGGGTTCGTCCGTGAATAGGTCCAAGCTGGTCGGCGTGACCGGTGGCCCAGTATCCTCTTGGAACGGTGCTTCGCCGAAGGTAATCGCTGAACCCGCTACTTCGATCCGTTCTTCTTCTCCTTCCGCGCCGCGCGATCCTCTCGTCTTTGTTTCGCGTCGGAGCGAAGCACCGTACGCAGACGTTCGCGCACTTCCGGACGCAGGTTGCGCACCAATCCCTCTCGCGTCATGCGCCAGATGTAGTTGAAGATCGACCCCCGCGGATCCCGGTCCACAGCGATGTTGCGCGTGCTGGTGGCGGTCAATCCTCCGCCGTACGCCTCCTCTTGCACGGTGGAGAGAACGCCCCCAAAGAGGCTATGGCGCAGTTCGATCGGAGTGCCAGGCTCCACGCGCATCAAGAATCCCACGTAGTCCATTGAAAGGCTTCCCTTCGCACGTCGCTCATCGCCTTCCATTTGCAGCGTCATGCTGTTCAGCGCGCCACCTTCCACCTCCATCCGCAGCAAAGGCCGGGAGGCTATGTTAATCGCTGTGAGCGGTAGATCGGTCAACGTGAGCCCGAGGGAGAAGCGCCCGGAACCGCCCGGGGTCACGCCGTAGTGCCCTGTGAAGTGGCCTTCATCAAAGAGGGACCCGCTGAATTCTCCACTGAATGCCGATCCCTCCTCATTACCTTCAGGATCATTGTCGATCTTCAAGAATCGAGCACTTAACGCGGTGAAGGGTACAGTGCCCCATCGGCGAGTGGCGGCGCTTCGCTCACGATAGGTCACCTCGCCATGCACAAGGTCCAAGGTGTCAACGCGGATCGAAAATGGCATCGCGGCCAAAGCTGCTGGTGGTAGCAGGCGGCTCCGGGAGGTATCCATTGGTAGGGCCAGATCGAGTGCCGCCGCGAGGTGCATGCCGTAAAGCGACATGCGTTGCAGATGCAGCGCCTCGTTGGTGATGGCACCGTCAAGGTCGAGACCGGTGACATCGATGCTGTCGAAGGTGGCGGTGACCACACCCTTGCGCGGCCGTTGGAGATCGGAGGTATCCACCGGTGAAGGTGTCAGCGAGATCGCTGAAAAGTGTCCGGTGTGGTCCTTCCGTGAAAGGCGGATAGCACCGATGTGCAAGCGGCCCCCATCGGGAAGCTGCGTGCCGATGCTGTCCAGGTGCATGCGTGCATCGGCCACCACCAGCCGCACTCCCGATCGCCATGCACCACGCGTGACCTGCACCCCGTTGCCGATCAATTCCAAGCCACTGACACTGAGCACGGGGAGTTGTTCGCTCAGGTCGTGCACCGTAGCGTTGGCACCGCGCACGGCAAGGGTATCCGCCATCACCAGCGCTATCGCTCCGGAACTCCCGACACCCATCCGCTTGAAGGGATCCGCCAGGTCCGCGCCCCTGCCGTTCACATAATAGGAAAGCTCAGGGCCATCCAGCACGAAGGCATCCACGCGAAATTCACCTTGGATGAATAGCCGCCAAAGCGACAACCCGCGCAATTCAACGCGTGCTGCCTTCGCCGCGAAGAGATACCGGTATTCCCCTTTGCGCAAACTGCCCAGCAATGCCGTATCGAAACTGAGGTCGACACCGGTGACCACCAGGTCCCCACTGCGCACATCGGTATGCAGTCCTTCCATGGTGAAGTGATAGCCCGGCACGCTGGCCTTTTCCACCACGGTGGTGATCCGCTCGCGCACCGTGCGCTGCAACCACGATGCCCCTGAACCCTGCAGCCACCAGAGGAAACCGCCGGCACCGAGAACGGCGAGGATGACCAATGCAGCGAACACCCGCACCAGCGGTCGGATCATGGAACGGAATGCCGGAAACGCCATGTGGGTGCGAAGGTCATGTGGAATACAGCTATCCCCATCGACAATGGATATCCGCGAACAAGACACGGATCCAATTGTATCATACTAGGATGTCAGAGCGGATCCTGCTATTGTAAACGTCCATGTGGATCATCACACCCCATTTCTGGATGGACGTAGCATTGATTAGCTTCTCGATCATCATGACCATCGAAGCACGAGAACAGCAGACCAGCATCGCACAGCGGACCTGTTCTCGATCGGACCTTATAGCCCTGGGAGGCGCTGCAACATGACGAACATGCCAATTGGCCCCGACACGGAATTGACTTTGACATGCGGCGATCTCCGCCTGACCGTCTCGCCCTTTGGCGCGTCGATGCTTGGCCTCTCCCGCTCAGTCGGCGCGGAAACCCAGGAGATCATCACTAGCTACTCCGGTGCCAAGAATAAAGTAGGGGGACAGGGCGATGTCCTGATCCCCTTCCCAGGGCGTGTGCGCGACGGCCGCTATGCATTCGAAGGCCGCGAACATCAGATGGTGAAGAACGATAAGGAAACGCCCTCTGCGATCCACGGCTTTCTCCGCTCGGTCATTTGGGAACAGCAGGCGTTGTCCGAGGATGCTGTCACATTCGCGACCTCGTTCGAAGGGGACGCTCATGCGGGCTATCCATTCGCACTTCGCGCGCAGGTCACCTACACGCTCAGCCGCACTGGCTTCCGCTGCGAGTTCCAGATCCAGAATATCGGCGTCGGCGACGCGCCGGTCGGAGCCGGCTTTCATCCGTATTTAGCTGTTGGGACCGGCCTGATCGACGACAACCTGCTTCACGTACCATTCGGGTCCATTCAGGAATACAAAAATCTCCTGCCAACGGGCGCGCTGCTGCCAGTGGAGGGTTCTCCGTTCGATTTCCGCCGGCCGCGCGCTATCGGCGAGACCGTCTTCAATACCTGTTATCTTGATCCGACCCGCGATGAATCAGGACTCGCGCATATACGCCTCAGCAATGCACAGACCGGGCGAGCGGTCACCGTTTCGCTCGATAGCTCCTGCAATTATGTGGTGCTTTACTCAGGCGATCCGCTACCGGAAGCGCATCGACGACGTGCGCTCGCGATCGAGCCGATGACCTGCGGTACAGATGCGTTGAACCATCCTGCTTGGGGCTTGGTCACCCTGGGATCTGGTGAACGGCTGTCCGGCTCATGGCAAGTTACCCCGGAATAGACTGGATCTATTTGATGGACTTTTTCACACTCCATGTTTACCACCAAGGTCCCCCTTGGAGGATGGATAGTATAATTGACGAGCCATCTCGATAATCATGACCATCGAACCACGAGAACGACAAACCAGCATTGCTCATCTCACCCGTGTGCGACCGGATCTTATAGAGGTCCAGTACACTACCGGATGTGTGCTGAACACCAAAGGGCTTGAAGAGGTACGTCAAGCCAGACAGGAGCTGATGGGCACGACTTCTTACGGCATGTTGAGCATCATTCCCGAAGATGCCGACTTCGAGTTGGCCGCGATGCAAAGGGACCATCTGGCCAGCGATCGCAACGAAGGCAACATGAAGGCCATCGCGTTGGTGACACATGCCAACATGATGGAGATGGTGCTCAAACTCTACTTCTCCTACTATCCCCAGCTTGCCCGCCTGTTGGTCACCGACAACGAGACCGAGGCTCGCAGTTGGCTCTTCGCGCAGCTGGAGGAAGTAGCGACCACCGGCAGCTGAAGGATCGCTTTTTGCGGCTAGCACGCACGGTCCCTTGTGGCCCACTGGGGCATTTCCTGCACAGGCCCGTCC
>JBEPUG010000129.1:0-9905 GCA_041691695.1 Flavobacteriales bacterium | reverse complement strand
GATCGCTTCACCCGAGGCGGGTTCGCAATGACGGCAGTAAAGTGTCCGCGACACGTCACCCTTCTTCACCCAATCTGGCGTGGACGCTCGCTTGAGCGTTGTGGAACGAACTCCGACATGCTTGGTCCATACCACTAATCTACTTGCCTGAGCCAAAAGCGAAGAGCCAAGAGACCGAGATGCGCTTGAACGAATGCGCCAAAGCCAAAAGAGCCGAGAGACAAACGCACCGAGCCCAATACGCCTGAGCCAAGAGAATGAAGACCTGTATGCAACAAGAGGCCGAATGCGCCAAGAAGTTACCCTTCGACTCCGCTCAGGCCAGGAGTGGCCGCCCCGATGCCTATCGGGGCGCCTAAGCCGCTCGGTAGACCCGGACAAGGCCAAGCTGCGCCGCACTCGTGGGTACGGATAGCTTGGCAAGGGGCCTTCCTTGTCGCACCTTTGCGCTACCATAGTAAATGAGCATGAACGAACGCACCTTGGCCTGGGCATCCGGAACACTATTGCTGGCAGTGGCCTTGGGTGCCTTCGGGGCCCATGGCGTTCAAGGCCGGGTGGACGCGGAGTCCTACCACGTTTGGACCACCGCCTCCCAATTCCAGTTCTACCATGGCTTGGCCCTGCTTGCACTGGCTGCATTCGAGGGCCGGTTCGCTCCACGTACGGTAGGGTATGTGCGCACGCTTTTTATCTTGGGCATGATCTGCTTCTGCGGATCACTGTACCTGCTCGCCACACGCGATATCCTTGGGACCCAAGGGCTCACGCGTGTCCTTGGGCCTATCACGCCTTTGGGTGGCCTGCTTTTCCTGGCAGGCTGGGCGGTGTTGCTTATCGCAGCCATCCGCCGGAATTGACATCCATCACCTGCGCCGCATTTTACATTCCCGTAACTTCGCGGCCTTAAAACGGAGAACATCAAAACTGCCATGAACGAGTTCGGAACGAAGCCGAAGAAAGCCGACCTATCGAAGGTTGGCCTCGGCAACCTCGGAGACATTTTCTGGAACCTGGAACCGGCCGAACTGGTCGAGCACACCATTGTAAGCGGCGAAGGCGTGCTGGCCGACAGCGGTGCGTTGGCCGTTGATACCGGCGAGTTCACCGGGCGTAGTCCCAAGGACAAGTTCTGCGTGAAGGATGCCACCACGGAGAATACCGTGTGGTGGGGCGATATCAACATCCCCATGGCACCTGCGACCTTCGAGCGGCTGCGCGAACGGATGGCGGCCTACCTCATGGGTCGCGATATATACGTGCAGGATTCCAGCGTTTGCGCGGATCCAACGTTCTCCATGAATGTGCGTTTGGTGGCGGAATTCCCTTGGAGCGCCTTGTTCGGGAAGAACATGTTCATGCGTATCCCCAAGGATAAGCTCGAAGGATTCGGACCCGATTGGCACATTATCTGCGCGCCCGGTTTCCGCGCTGATGCTGCTGTTGACGGTACCCGTCAGCACAATTTCGCGGCACTTGACTTCACCCGTAAAATGGTCCTGATCGGCGGCACACGCTACACCGGCGAGATCAAGAAAGGCATCTTCAGCGTGCTGAACTACATCCTGCCCCAAGACAAGAACGTGCTGAGCATGCATTGCTCGGCCAACATCGGCGATGCCGGTGATACCGCGATCTTCTTCGGGCTTAGCGGCACCGGGAAGACCACACTGAGCGCCGACCCACACCGCAAGCTGATCGGCGACGATGAGCACGGCTGGAGCGACACCGGCGTATTCAACTTCGAAGGGGGCTGCTACGCTAAGTGCATCGACCTTTCCAAGGAGAAGGAACCCGAGATCTGGGACGCGGTGAAATTCGGGGCCTTGCTGGAGAACGTCACCTTCCACGAGAATAGCCAGAGCAGTGTTGATTTTTCCAATGGAAGCAAGACGGAGAACACCCGTGTGAGCTATCCGATGGAACATATCGTCAACCATGCAAAGCCCAGTGTCGGCGGCCATCCGAAGAACATCTTCTTCCTCACCTGCGATGCGTATGGTGTGTTGCCTCCCATCAGTCGGTTGACCCCTGGCCAAGCCATGTACTGGTTCCTCAGTGGCTACACCGCCAAGGTGGCCGGCACCGAGGCCGGCATCACCGAGCCGAAGACCGTCTTCAGCGCCTGCTTCGGCGCACCCTTCCTGCCGCTGAACCCCACGAAGTACGCGGAGATGTTGGGCGAGAAGATGAAGAAGCACAACGTGAACGTGTGGTTGGTGAACACCGGCTGGAGCGGTGGGGCCTACGGCGTTGGCGAGCGGATGAAACTCCGCTTCACACGCGCCATGGTGAGCTCCGCCCTGAATGGCGAGTTGGATAACGTGGCCTACTCCGAGCATCCGGTGTTCGGCGTGACCATACCCGCGAGCTGCCCCGGTGTACCTACGGAGGTACTCGATCCCCGCAACATGTGGAAGGACAAGGCCGCCTATGATAACCAAGCGGATATTCTCGCCAAAGCTTTCCGCTCCAATTTCGACAAGTATCGCAAGAGCGCTACCGCGGAGATCATTGCTGCGGAGCCCAAGGCTCGGGTCAACGCGTGAAGTATCGATCAACGTATTGGACGCCTCGGCCACCGGTCGGGGCGTCTTATCTTTCGGGCGTCAATGGCCCGTAGGGAATGATCGCTCGCTTGCTCACCACGTTGGTGGCCATGACCATGGCTTGCTTGGCCGTTCTCGGTCAGGATCCGGACTTGCAGCGCCGGTTCTACCCCGAGGACATGCACGAAGACATGCAAGTCTTGCGCAACACCATTGAACAGTCCCATCCGGATCCTTTCCGCTACCATACCAAGGCGGAGATGGACCTGCTCTTTCAATCCGTGGACACCAGCCTGATGAGTCCCATGACCGCGGAAGCATTCCTTCACGCTGTGATGCCGGTGCTGAAGGCCATGGGCGATGCCAACACCTCGCTGTCACTGCCAGCAGCACAGTCTTCCATGTATGCCCATTCTGTTGGCATGATCCCGATGACCGTGGGTGTGCTGGACGGGAAGCTTTATGTGGATCAGGAGTTGAAGGGATTCCGCAGTTTCCCTCCTGGAAGCGAATTGTTGCGCATCAACGGTCGATCCGCGAGCAGGATATTGGCCACATTGCGTGCATCGCAGGTGCCGGAAGGAGTGGATACCACACGTATCGACCGGCACATCGGAATGGAATTCCCGGAACTGTATGCACGTTGCGTGGAAGACACGGACCGCTTCACCATTGAATACCAAGCACCGGACGGTACCCAAGGGTCCAGGTCGATACATGCCATGACCCAAGACCAGATGGACCAGTCCATGGGTAAAAGTGGATTCGGCCTCCGTTCTTGGCGCATGGAGGAGCTTAGCGAGGTGCATACGGGCTGGCTCACGTTAGCGAGTTTGGACAGGAACGCATTGGACAAAGAAGGAATAGCCCCCGAGAAATTCCTGAACTCCGTGCGCACCGCATTACGCAAGGACGGACTCTCCACCTTGGTCATCGATCTGCGTGGAGCAGATGGTGAGGATACCGGCTTGGCAGACCAGGTCTTCGCCTTGATCGCGAATGCGCCTTACCGGTTGTTCAAGACCATGTCCGTAAGGAGCGGCAACATCCCGGACTCTTACAAGTATGCGCGTCCTGCGCCGGAATTCTATGCTTCTCTGGGTGCGGACTTCATGCCGGAACTCAATGGACGGATGAGCTTGAAGGCCAATGATCCGCGACTTCGGATGATCCAACCGGATAAGGATGCTTTCAAAGGGACGGTATATGTACTATGCGACGGAGGAACGATCGACGCAGCGGCCGCGTTGGTGATGTTGGCCAAGCGTAGTCACAGGGCCAAGTTGGTGGGGGAGGAGACCGGATCCAACGCAATGAGCTATTGTGGAGGCCAGGTACTGCAGATCACCTTGCCAGGTACCGGTTGCATCTTGAAGTTGCCCTTGGTACGTTTTGTTCCGGACGGTGATCCAGGTACAGACCCCGCTCACGGAGAAATGCCGGACCATGTAGTGACCCAACTGCCAAACGGATTGGCGGATGGAACGGATGTGGTGCGCGGCGCGTTGATCCAATTGATCAAGGAGCTTCAATGAGCGCAGGCCCGTGGAGGGCTTTGTGGGCGTTGGTAGGTGTTATTTTGTTGTTGGTGGATTGTGCCGCCCCGGATCCATCTTCGCAGTGGTCCGGCTGGACGCTTCGTCCGGCACGTTACGCCCGGTTCTTTCAAGAATGGACCCATGGCGACGAGCGGTTGCTGATCACCTTCGGTGCTGGCGGCGATCACGATACCACCGGCATCTATCAACTTTCACCGGACGGGAACTTCTCTCCAGGACCATCGCATGCGACACGCTTGCAGGTCCCATTGGAACGAGTGGTCCTGCGCAGCACCACCCATGCGCCGTTCTTCACGGCATTGAAGGCCGGAGGAACAGTTGTGGGTTGTGCCCATGCCGACCTGTTGCGAGATCCGGCCATGGTGGCGCTCAGGGTCGCTGGTCGGATCAAGGAGATCGCTACCGGGGATGGACTTGATCGGGAGCAATTGGTCATGCTGCGGCCGGAAGTGCTCTTCAGTTATCCCTTTGGTAAAACGGCAAGCGACCAACCCATTGCGGGACTGACCACAGTGGATATCGGGGAATATTTGGAGCCACATCCATTGGGCCGAGCAGAATGGCTGAACGTGTTCGGGCTATTCTTGGCAAAGGAACACATGGCGGACAGCCTGTTCGCTGCGATAGCGATGCGCTATGATTCGATACGGAACATGGTGCCCGGAAATGCTCAGCGTCCAAGGGTCTTCTTCGGCAGCTCGTGGAAGGGAACATGGTCGGTACCCGCAGGAAACAGTTACATGGCCAAGCTGATCACGGATGCCGGGGCACGGTATCTCTTTGCGGACCGTGCATCGGAGGGCAATATCGATATCGACCTAGAGACCGCGCTAGCCACGGGTGCAAAGGCGGACTACTGGGGCCGCATACTTGCCCAAGAGCAGTCCGTGACCGCGGCCGACGTAGCTGGTGACGACGACCGGATCACGGCGCTGCCCGCGTTCGTGGAACATCATTGCTTCAGTGGGAACAGCGCGGAGAGCGACCTATTCGGCCAAGCTGTCCTGGAGCCGGATTCGGTGCTGCTCGATCTTCTGGAGATCTTTCATCCGGAACTGGCGGAAGATCATTCACCGGTGTATTTCAAACCGGTTCAGTAGTTGATCCCCATTTTCATCAGCAGCTTGGCCAGAAGCCATGCAGGGCCGATCATCAGGAACTGGAGGTCCATGAGGAAGCTTGGCTTTTTGCCTTCGATGTTGTGGCCGAGGAATTGGGCCACCCAAGCCACAACGAATACAGTGATGCAGATCGCCCAGAGCGGAAAAGGCGAATGGACATCCAACCAATGGGCGATGGCCAAGCATGCCGAGCCGAAGACCAGCATGCCGAAAGCAAGCAGGATGGAAAGGCGGATATAGAAGACGAACACGACGACCAAGGCCAGTCCCACGACGGTGAAACGCCCCAAGTAGGGAAGTTGTATGGCGGTGATGCAGGAGAGCAGGCCGATCACCGAAAAGAAGATCAACGGGACGGCGATCCAATGCACTGCGATATTGGTCGCGTTGCGATGGCTCTCGCCATATTCATCGAACCACTCATGGATCCCGCGCGCAGCCATGTACCCTTGCTTTTATGCAAGGTAGCGTTCGCGTATGATGCGTAGGTGGTGTTCGGCATGCCCTGCGATGATCCAGCCTAGAGCAGCCACGTTCACCGGCTTACCATTGGCAGTGCCCCTTCGCGACATGCTTTGGGTATCCATTCCAAGGAAGAGCTCGATCGTAGCGGTCCTCACTGCATCATGTTCCTTCAGGATGTCGGCCAACTCGCGCAGATCCGCTCTGGCCTCCTTCGCGTAAGCATTCTCATCGAAGCCGGTCAGGTCCTTGATCTCACCGCGAGCGATACACAAGGCGCGATATGCGAAGATGCGCTCGCAGTCCACCACATGCTGCACCACTTCCTTTACCGACCATTTCGCCAGCGCGTAGCGATGCTCCTGCTTTTCAGGGGGCAAGTCGTCAACGGTCTTGTGCATTGCTGCGGAAGCATGCTGAAGTGCAGCGAGAAGATTGTCACCTTCAGCACTTTCCACGTAATCGGCATAGAAAGCGGGGTACTCCTCGGGGATGGGACGCATTGTGTTGGTCATGGCCTGAAGATAGCTCTACCGCGTGATCTCCACGGCCTGTGCCTCCGGCGCGCCGATCATCTCCTTGGTCATGGTATACCAGCCGCGAAAGCTCTTCCACCAGTTGGCCTTTGTACAATACGGGTCGGGAAGGGAGATGACGCCAACATGGACCTGGGGGCCGCACGCGGTCTGGAACAGGTTGCGAGAACGGCGTGCATGCACGCCTGCGGTGGCAATGTCGAACGCAGTGATGCCATCGCTGCGCGCTTGAATGGCAAAGGCGTAGGCATTGCCCCAACTTCGGCTTCGAGGACTGCCATATGCGGGTACTTCCGTTATCCGGTCGGCTGGCACCCCCAGGTCGATCAGTGATGACCGTGCGGATTGGGCGTATGTAGGCCAAGCGGGGGGCTGTGATCCATCGGGCCGTATAAAGTGCATCTCCTTCACGAGTCGGTGGACATTCACACCGCCAATGCTGAAGGACTGTATGAATATCTCTGGTGAGGTGGATGGGGAGTTGACATCACGGGCCTTCACCAAAAGTTCGTGCACGGGAGTGGTCAGGTGGGCATAATACGCGCGCGGAACAGTGGCGATCGCACTGTCCAGCAAGGTGTCGCCGTCGGCAATGAGGATGAATCCTGCCCCGACACCTGCTCCAGCAACCTCGATCCCCAATTCACCCGAAGCGGGTCCCCTCAATTGCATGGCGATCCCCTCCTCGGATAGCAGGTAATACGTGAAGGGTCGTATGGTGCCGGTGGTATAGATATGTGTATAGGCGCTATCGAGTGCCAAGCGGGCTGCAGCATCCATTGGTGCCGGGTCCAGCCAGCCTTCAACTACAAGCACCTTCGCCCCACTGTACCGCGTGGTGGCCAAGAAAGGGTAGGCCTCCATACTGATGGCGATCACCACCACGATAGGACCGGCCACGAGCCACCAAAAGATCCTTGGTTTGCGCTTCATACTTCGTCGTCATCCTCCTGGCTCAACCCACTCATCAAGGCTATTAATTCGGACCGCGCCTTCGCATCGCCTGTGACCAAGCACTTCAGTGCGCCTGCCTTGCACACATCGGCAGCATCGGCGGTCCTTCCCAGGTCCGCGAGCACCAATGCGAGTTGATAATAGCAGGGGATGTAGGTCGGATCTTCCCGAAGCAGCACTTCCAATTCAGTGGCAGCGCTCTCCATGTCACCATCCCGCTTGCGTTCCAGCGCGATGGCATAGCGCAGGAACTTGTCGCCCGGCTCTTCGGCCAGCATGCTGCGCAATTGGGCAAGGCGGTCGTTGGCCATGGTCTTTATAGCGATTCGAATGAGGTGCGGGATGCCGACGGGATGGGGCCGCAAGTTAAGATCGGTGCATGGCCGGGCCTTCGGTCACAGGCGAACCCATCGGTCCCAGCGCCGTAGAAGTGTGCCGTATCCGCATCGGCCCGCATGAAGAATCGTATTCATCCTTTCACCACAATTGGCGCATTGGTCTACCTCGTCGGGGTGGCTGCGATCGTTCTGTTCCCGGAGGTGGCGTCGAACCTCGTTGCAGTAGCCTACTGCTGTGCGCTGCTGGAGTTCCTGAAATACACGTCGCGCTTCCAGTTCGGTATGTTGCTTATCGCCGGCGCGACGCTAGGCATACTGCTGGACCTTGGCGGGAACAGTTTTCCGTTGATGACGATCGCATTGGTGTTGGCCGCGTTGGCCACTTTCCTCCGGCAGGCCAAAATGCAGGTCTTCACCTATGTGAATCACACGTGGATGGAACCCGGGATGATGGTCGTCGCGATCGGACTCTATTTGGCGAATGCGCTGCGTCCCGGAGTCGAATGGCAGTCTGTGGTGCTGCCGCTACTGCCCCTGCTGTATGCCGGGGGTCTTACCTTTCTCTATGTTCAGGATGGCATCCTGCTACGGCGCAAGGCCAGTGGCGGCTATCGCATCCAGCTGGGCGAGCGTGCGCCTGATCTCGAACTGCCTGATCAGGGTGGTACCACCGTTCGCCTGTCCGACTACATCGGTAACCATCCCGTACTCTTGATCTTTGTCCGTGGCGATTGGTGCCCAGGCTGCCACATCATGCTGCGCACATATGAGCGCAATCGGGAGCGCTTTCTGGAAAAGGGGATCCATGTGCTCGGTATAGGCCCGGACACCGTGGATGTGAACAAGGATATGGTGGAGCGGATCGGCGTAGGTTACAAGTTGCTTTCGGATGAGGGACAGCATACGTCCCAACGCTACGGTGTCATCTACTCGAACCCGATCCTCGACTCCGGAGTGGATTATGAGGAAGGTATCCCACTCCCAGCCTCGTTCTTGGTGGATATCGATGGCGTGGTCCGCTATGTCTCGCGGCCTGATCGTGTGGGCGAATTCCTCGATCCTGCGCTCATATTCGGGGTGCTGGATGCCTTGCCCACGGTCGAAAAGCAGATATGGAAGGCGGCTTGAACCTGCTCGTTTGGTTTTCTCTGGCGGTGCTGCTGCTCTGCTCGGTGGGGTTGGTGTTCGCATACAACCGCCTGCGGGGAAGATTGGAGCAGGAAGAGCGGAAACGTGCTGGTATCGAGCGGATCGTGGACCAGGCCAATGATGCGATCATCGTGCTCGATTTTGTCAGCGGCCGGATCTATCACGCCAATCCGAGCGCCGCGACCATGTTGGGGACGACTGTGGAAGAGATGCAAGGCATGACCGTTTTCGACCTGCACTTCCCGGAGGACCTTCATCGCAGCGCCGAACGTATTGCGGATGTCTGGAGCAATGGAGGACTGGTGTATGATGACATTCCCTTTCGCACAATAGAGGGCGAGCGCTTGCCGGTGGAGTGCAGCGGCAAGGTGACGGAGTTTCAAGGCAAGCCGGCGGTGGTGATCCACGCCCGCGACATCACAGAGCGTATACGATTGCAGCGGGAGGTGGCGGAGCAGACAGCGCTGGTGGAGCAACAGAATAACGACATGCGCAGTGGACTCCGGTACGCACAAGGAATACAAACAGGTATGTTACCCACGCTCGGCGAATTGCGCTCATCCTTCGCGGACGTATTCGTGATCAATAAGCCGCGCGATATCGTAAGTGGCGATTTTCATTGGAGTGCGCGCGCTGGGAACAAGGTAGTGGTCGCAGTTGCGGATTGCACAGGCCATGGCGTGCCCGGTGCCATGTTGAGTATGACAGGCATCGCCTTGCTCCAGCAGGTGGTAGGTCGTGGCATCATCGCTGCAGACTTGATCCTGATGGAATTGCGCGCAGAACTCCTGCGCACCTTGGCCCATCAGAAAGGAGAAACAGCGATCCGCGACGGCATGACCATCGGCTTGGTCGTGCGCGACCTCGTTTCCGGAAATGTTGAATATGCAGGTTCACTGTGCCCGCTCTACCTACTTCGAAAAGGCGCCACGGATCTTGAGGAGCTTAAGGGTGACCGGATCCCGATCGGCTTCCACGTTGGGTTCGCGAAGGCCTATGAACGACATTCGCTTCAACTCGGCCCAGGTGACCGCCTCTACATGAGCAGCGATGGTTTCTCGGACCAGTTTGGCGGACCTTTGGGGAAGAAACTGAAGAGTGCCGTTCTGAAGCAGCTTCTTACTGACACGGGTAAGCTGCCAATGGACGAACAGGAGCGGGCCTTGGAAGCCGCGTTCAACGATTGGCGCGGTGAGCACGATCAAGTCGATGACGTTCTGCTGATCGGGCTTCAGGT
>JBEPUG010000128.1:0-9973 GCA_041691695.1 Flavobacteriales bacterium | reverse complement strand
CCCACGGCCACCTTTCAACTGGAGGATTTCTCAATGGCCAACATCGTGAGTGCGGCCATCTTCGGGGATGGGGCGGCAGCAGTGATCCTGTCCTCACACGAGGATGACCTTGGACCGGAGATATTGGCAGGATCAATGTACCACTTTTTCGATGCAGAGCATATGATGGGCTTCAAGCTGACCAATACCGGCTTGCAGATGATCCTCGACAAGGCGGTTCCCGAGACCATTGCCACTCATTTTCCCAATATCGTCCATCCATTTCTCGAGAAGAACGGGGTCGATCCGGCGGATAACCTGCATTTGATATTCCATCCGGGTGGTCGCAAGATCCTGCAAACGGTCGATGAGATATTCGGGACGATGGGCAAGAATATAGATGATACGAAGGAGGTGCTGCGGCTTTATGGCAATATGTCCAGCGCTACGGTGCTTTATGTCCTCGAGCGCTTCATGGACCGGGGTGTGGCGAAAGGAGAGAAAGGATTGATGCTGAGTTTCGGGCCTGGTTTTTCAGCCCAGCAAGTCTTGCTTCAATGGTGAAGGAATTCAAGGACAAGAACCTGTGGGCGCTGATCATTGGAGGATCAAGTGGACTAGGCTTGGCTTCGGCAAAGAAGCTAGCTGCACATGGACTTAACATCTGCATCCTCCATAGGGATGGCAGGAGTGCCATGCAGGATATCGAAATTGAGTTCGCAGCCCTCAAAGAAGCTGGGGCCTCCGTACTGACGCTCAATCAGGATGCGCTAAGATCAGAAGTCCGGCAGTCGGCGCTTGGAGTGTTGAAGGATGCCATGGGTGCCGATGGTCGGATCCGCGTGCTGCTGCATTCAATTGCCAAGGGCAACCTGAAACCCATGCTGAGCGAAGATGGGAACGAGTTGAGGAATGATGATCTTCTCTTGACGCTTGATGCCATGGCTGTCAGTTTGTATGATTGGACAAAGGCGGTCCATCAAGCGGGGCTCTTCGCTTCCGATGCCCGGGTGCTCAGTTTTACTTCGGAAGGAAGCAATAAAGCGTGGAGGAACTATGCTGCTGTCTCAGCCGCGAAGGCTGCCTTGGAGGCCATTACACGCAATATCGCCTTGGAGTTTGCCGGGGAAGGCATCAAAGCCAATTGCATACAAGCAGGCGTCACCGATACGGCATCCTTCCGGGCCATACCGGGGGCTGATCTCTTGAGATCACATAGCCTAAGGCGCAATCCGCACAAGCGGCTGACCACACCGGAAGACGTTGCTGATGTGGTATACCTCCTGGCGAAGGACGAGGCAGCATGGATCAATGGTGCGATCATACCCGTAGATGGTGGGGAGCACATTAATTGAGCATGACGCCCTCAGAGATCATAGCACTCTTGCCTTATAGTGCGCCTTTCCACTTTGTGGATGAACTGAGCGAAGTGTCCGAAGAAGGGGTGATAGGTGCGCATCGCTTTTCGGGAAGTGAATACTTCTATAAAGGGCACTTCAAAGGCCATCCGGTAACGCCCGGGGTCATTCTTACAGAAGTGATGGCTCAGATCGGGGTCGTATGCCTGGGTATCTATCTCCTGCGTGGAACGCTGGATCAAGGAAAGCTCCAAATCGCAATGACCTCGAGCGAAGTGGACTTTTTCTTACCTGTTTATCCGGGTGAGAAAGTGCAGGTCACCTCCCGGAAAGAGTACTTTCGATTCAACAAGATGAAATGCAGGGTGGAGATGCGGAATGAGAAGAATGAACTGGTCTGTCGCGGGCACATAGCAGGCATGTTCGGGAATGGAGCATAGGAGGGTCGTCATAACCGGACTTGGGGTCGTTGCTCCCAATGCCATCGGAGTCGAGGATTTTACGCTAGCACTGCGCGAAGGACGTTCGGGGATCAGGTTCCAGAAGGAATTGAAGGACTTGGGCTTCTCCTGTTGCATCGCAGGCATCCCACAGATCCCGGACGGAATGGCTGAACGGTATCTGAACCGGCTTCAACTGCGGAACTTCAACAGCTCCGGGATCCTCTACGGTTGCATAGCGGGGATCGATGCATGGAAGGATGCGGGCCTCACAGTTGCCCCGGATAGCCCGCTTGATCTTGATTCGGGTATCGTATTCGGAACCGGGCAGTCGGGATCAGAGAAGTGCAGAGAGGTTATTTACAATATCGATGACCATCAGGTAAGAAAACTGGGTAGTACGGTTGTGGCCCAAACGATGGCGAGTGGAGTGAGTGCCTATCTGGGAGGCATCCTCGGTGCGGGGAATCAAGTAACGACCAACTCATCGGCTTGCTCTACCGGCGCTGAAGCGGTAATGATGGGATACGAGCGGATCTCATCAGGCAAAGCCCAGCGCATGCTGGTCGGTTCTTGCAGCGACCATGGCCCATACATTTGGGGTGGCTTCGATGCCATGCGTGTCATGACATACAAGCACAATGAAAGCCCTGTGCAAGGTTCCCGTCCATTGAGCGCGACCGCTTCCGGTTTTGTGCCAGGGAGCGGCGCAGGAGCATTGCTCTTGGAATCGTTGGAGAGCGCCCAAGCCAGGGGTGCCACGATCCATGCTGAAGTCCTCGGGGGTGCGGTCAATTCCGGAGGCCAGCGTGATGGCGGTTCCATGACCGCGCCAAATGCGAATGCGGTGAAACGCTGTATAGGGCAAGCGATCATATCCTCCGGAATTGGATCAGCGGACATCGATGCCATCAATGGCCACATGACCGCGACCATCAAGGATGGAATGGAGATCAAGAATTGGACGGAAGCCTTGGGACGTTCCGGGGTGGATTTCCCATACATCAATTCCCTCAAAGGAATGATCGGTCACTGCTTGGCCGCCTCTGGTTCCATCGAATGTGTTTCAACGGTGATCCAATTGAAAGAGGGCTTTCTATTTCCTTCGGTCAATAGCGAGGACCTGCATGCGGAGGTGACGGAACTGATCAGTGCTGACCGCATCCCACAGCGCGCTTTACCCATGGAGCTGGAGATCATTGCAAAGGCCAGCTTTGGGTTCGGGGATGTGAATGCCGTTGTGATCTTCAAGAAATGGAGCGCTTGAATAATTTGAAAGGTTAAGATGACGAAAGAAGAGATCATAGCGAAGTTGAAGGTCATTGTGAAGCCCTACATACAAGATGAAAAGGCTTTCGAGGATCTCACAGAAGAGACCGATTTTGTGAAGGACCTCAAGATCAACTCAGCCAACTTGGTCGATGTGATCCTTGATGTGGAAGATCAATTTGACATCATATTGGACAATGATTCCATGGAAGAGCTGCTTTCCGTAAAAGCAGCTATAGCTGTTATCGAACGGAAATTGGCAGCGAAGGAATGATCGGTAACGATGTTATCGATCTTCAATTAGCGGCTATCCAAAGCAATTGGCAACGTCCAGGATTTCGGGAGAAAGTCTTCACCGAAGGAGAGAACATTTTGATCGATGGATCTGATGATCCGTTCGGGACCGTTTGGCGCCTATGGAGCATGAAGGAAAGCGGCTACAAAGCCTATATGCGTGTGAATCCAAAGCGCTTCTTCGATCCAAAAAGGATGGCGTGTTCCATAGCTGGGAATGGCTCCGGTCATGTTCAGATCGGAGGCTATTCCTTTCAGACAGAGACCACTTGCGACGAGGAAAGACTATATACCACGGCAGTTTTAGGGAAAGAACCTGAATTGATGGGTGAGTGCTTTACGATCCCTGTGATGGAAGATGCTTCAACCTATTGCCATCAACGCCTGAGGCAGCACTGTGCAGAGCATTGGTCGATCTTGAAGGAGCAGTTGCGCATAGAGAAAACCGATAAAGGTGTCCCTCGCATCTCGTGCAGATCAACTGATAAGAGCAGGGCTATTTCGATCTCCCATCATGGAAGATTCGGGGCCTATATCATTCAGGGATAGGAGTTAGGCGGATCGAGTATGTCGGCATTCGAAATATGCAAGTCTTTTTTCCCGCGCGATATTCCTCATACTCTCCTCGCTCCCGCAAGCGCTCGCGTCCCGAACAAGGATACAGATGGCGTTACCTTTACCATAGGCGATGAAAGCGATCCACATTTCACGATCCGGTGGACCGGAAGTCCTGCAGTTTCAGGAAACCCCAACCCCGAAACCGGAAGCAGATCAGGTGTTGATCAAAGTGAATGCCGCGGGTGTCAATCGAAGCGACGTGATCACCCGCCAGAATATGGATGCCTATGGCAACGGATCCAAGGAGACCTTGATCCCCGGCTTGGAGGTCTCCGGGGAGATAACAGCGGTCGGCGAAAGGGTAACGGACAAGCACGTTGGCGATACCGTCTGCGCGCTGATAGCAAGCGGTGGCTATGCCGAATATGTTGCGGCGGATAGTTCCCATTGCCTTCCCATACCGGAAGGGATCAGTTTAACGGACGCCGCCGCCATCCCAGAAACCGTGTTCACGGTCTGGTTCAACGTATTCCATTTGGGAAAACTCCAGCCCGGTGAGAAATTGTTGATCCACGGTGGAACGAGCGGCATTGGAACCATGGGCTTGCAGATGGCCAAGGCTTGGGGCTGCACGATCTACACCACCGCTGGAAGTGATACCAAGATCGCTTTCCTGAATAAAATGCACCTCGGAACGGCGATCAACTACAAAAAGGAGGCGTTCGAAGAAGTCTGGAAAGCGGAGAAGATCGATGTGATCTTGGACATGGTCGGTGGGGACTACACCCAGAAGAACCTCGCCATCCTGAACGAACAGGGTCGCCTGATCTACATCAACGGCATGAAGAGCACGGAGGTCACCATCGACCTGCGGACCATCATGAGCAAGAACCTCACCTTGACGGGGAGCTTTCTGAAGCCGCAATCCGCCGAGGTGAAGACGCGGATCGCAAAGCAGGTGGCAGAGCACATCTGGCCGCTGTTCCGTTCCAAGCAGATCCATCCTGTGATCTACAAAACCTTCCCGCTGGAAGAGGCGGCAGAAGCACATCGGCTCATGGAGAGCAGCGATCATATCGGAAAGATCCTGTTGACGGTGGACTAGCGCGTAAGCCACGGATGAGTCAGCGAAGAGCACAGACCGCACGTCCGAAACATACCGGCCCCCGAGACGGAGAGGCTGCGGGCGGAATCAAGACAAGACTACACGCCCGGAACAAGAACCGCGAGCGATACGACCTGGCCGCATTATCAGCTGCCGTTCCTGAATTGAGCGATCATGTGATCGTCAACGACCTCGGCGCTGGATCGATCGATTTCTCCGATCCACGATCGGTCAAGCTCTTGAACAAAGCACTGCTCGCTCACTACTACGGAATAAAGAACTGGGACTTCCCCGATGGCAATCTATGTCCGCCCATACCTGGAAGAGCAGACTACATCCACTACATCGCTGACCTGGTAGGTGCGACCAACGGCGGCACCATACCCACTGGCGACAAGGTCACTTGTCTTGATATTGGCGTGGGAGCCAGCTGCATCTACCCCATCATCGGCGTTACCGAATACGGCTGGCGCTTCATCGGATCGGATATTGATCCGCGGTCGATCGCATTGGCGGAGAACATCATCCGATCCAATCAGACTCTTCATGGCAGAGTTGAACTTCGGTTACAGAAGGACCCGAAAGCAATTTTCCAAGGCATACTGTCCAAGAAAGAGAGGATCGACATGACCCTATGCAATCCTCCTTTTCATGCTTCGCTTGAAGAGGCTCTAAAAGGAACGCGGCGGAAGATCCAGAATCTATCGGGCAAGAAAGTAAAGACCCCAGAGCTCAACTTTTCAGGGATCAGCAATGAACTCATCCATGAAGGCGGGGAATATGGATTTATTCAGAATATGATCAGGGAAAGCAGGACGTTCTCCAAGAGCTGCATGTGGTTTTCGACCTTGGTATCAAAGCATTCCGATCTGAAAGGGATCCATAGGCTATTGGACGAAAGAGGAGCCGGCCAGGTCAAAACCATATCCATGGGCACCGGGAATAAGATCAGCCGGATCGTGGCTTGGACATTCCTTTCCAGTGAAGAGCAGAAAGAGTGGAAGGAGACCAGGTGGAAGAAGTAGTGCCGAGCTGCTGCCAAACGGATGCATGACCTCGCTTGGTCGCTGCGGGGTGCGCTTCACTCAAGAGTCGAGGTAAGCATGTGCAAAAGAGACCGTCATTCCATGCCCTCAACGATCCTTCTTTCCCGCTCCAGTAAGCGCTTACGTCCGGTGCCAACATAACTTTCGCGACACTTCCACCATTGAACCCAGAATAGAGATCCCACATGAAGATCAAGGGTCGATCAACCTTCAAAGATGTGCCAGCTGACACTCGCTATTTTGAAAACTGGGTAGCCCAGTTAGAGGTGCACAATGCGAGAACCTACGAGCGATCTGAGATCACGACCTCACTTGGCAAAACCCACGTCTGGGGACTCAACACGGCGGAGCGCGACCTTGAAACGCTCGTCATTTTCCCCGGAGCACGAACCACCTCATTGATCTGGGACTTTGATAAGGGACTGGACAACTTGAACACCAAGTTGAGGATCTATCTGGTGGAGACCAACGGACTGCCCAATCTGAGCAGTGGCGAAACACCGGACATCCGTTCGCTGGACTACGGCGTGTGGGCAGCTGAAGTGATGGACCATTTAAAGATCGAGAAGGCCTTCGTAGCAGGCGCTTCGTTCGGCGGCTTGATCTGCATGAAGCTGGGCATTGTTCGACCTGAAAAGGTCAAAGCCGCCTTCCTCTTGAATCCGGGATGCCTGCAACCGTTTTCGATGACCGTGAAGAACCTCTACTACAACCTTCTTCCGATCATTCATCCAACAGCTGGCAATGTCTCGAAGTTTCTGGACAAGGCGGTGTTCTCCAAACCAGAACACAAGCTGTCCGCAACGAGTGAGAGCATGTTGGTCGACTATGAAGTGTTCGCGATCAGCCGCTATACGGACAAGATCCAAAAGCCCTACTACATGGACAAGCAGTTGGGCGAGGTCAAGGTGGACACCTATCTGCTCGAGGGTGACAAGGACCTGCTCTTCCCGTTCCAGCGGTCCATTGACAACGCAAAAAAGCACATCAAGACATTCAAGGATGTGAAGGTGTTTCCTAACGTAGGACACGGCATCGAGACATACGGCAAAGCGATGAACTACATCGGCGAGGTCATAAAGAGCCACGTCTGATCATAGATCGTGCCCCGAGGTACTCCCCTGCCCCCCGTGAGTCTTCGTGACCCGATCCGAACTAGGCAAACACATTCAGAACACCTGTAGATCAACGAAGTCCAGAGAACCCCGACCTCGAAAAATGGAGCTTGTCAAACATTACATAAACCGAAGCGGTTGGTTGAGGGCATCCGTATTGGGCGCAAATGACGGCATCCTGTCCACGACCAGTTTGGCTATTGGAGTAGCGGCCGCAAGCGCAACACGGGAGCCGATCGTATTGGCCACCGTTGCCGGACTGGTCGCTGGTGCATTATCAATGGCTGCCGGCGAATATGTTTCGGTCAGCTCCCAATCAGATGTCGAGACCGCTGATCTGCTGCGGGAGAAAATTGAACTTGAAAAGATCCCGGAGATCGAATTGCGTGAGTTATCCAAGATCTATGAGAAAAGAGGATTATCCAAAGATCTCTCCTTACAGGTAGCGGCACAGCTCACCCGACATAATGCACTGGAAGCGCATGCAAGAGATGAGCTTGGGATCAATGAGGCCACCCAAGCGAAACCCCTGCAAGCCGCATTAGCTTCTGCCATATCGTTCACCGCTGGAGGGATACTTCCGCTGATGATCTCATTTGTCGCTCCAGTGCAACAAATGATATTCTATCAATATGGATGTTCCATACTGTTCCTGGCACTCTCGGGAACATTTGCAGCCAAGGCTGGCGGTTCCATTGTTTCCAAGTCCGTGATCCGAATTTGCATTTGGGGAACCTTCGCCATGTTCATGTCAGCGTTGGTCGGTCATCTGTTCCATGTCAGGGTCAGCTAAGCAGGTTGAGCTTGGACGCGCGCGGATCCTGCAAGCAATTGGGTAAAGGCTTTCGATATCTTGAGTTGCCAGAAGAGAATAGGCAGGAGCTCACATACCTTGTGCGACCATGGAAACATTCACCGCCACACGCCTTGCAGAAGGGAATCGGCTCTTCCCCTCCACCATCAACATCGACCAACAAGGGATCACGCTGAAGGTGCCCGGCCTCTTCAGCGGCAATGAGAAGACGATACCCTTCAACCGGATCTCTTCCGTTGACATTGACTGCCCCATGGTGGGTTACTCCACTATCATCATCAACACCACAGGGGAAGGGAACATCCGCGCGCACGGCTTCACGAAAGAAGAGGTGACGCGGATGAAGACCATTATCCTGGAGAAGATCTGAGCTCAGAGGAACGCAGAGCGACCCGACCTTGACAAGGATGAAAAAACCGCTCTTGATATCGCTGGCCTGTGCCGCTGCTTTCGGACTTGGCTTCGCGTCCAGAACAGCAACCACTGAACAACCTAAAGACAACACATCTATGAAAAAAGTGACCGGTATCGGGGGTGTCTTCTTCAAATGCAAGGATCCCAAAAAGATGAATGAGTGGTACAGCACCCACTTGGGTTTGGATGCTGGCCCATATGGGGCAAGCTTTGAGTGGCGAGAAGAAGCCGACCCCACCAAAAAGGGCGTTACACAGTGGAGCACGTTCGCCGAGAACACCACCTACTTCGCACCTTCCACCAAGGACTTCATGATCAACTACCGGGTGGAGAATTTGGAAGGGCTTGTGGAGCAATTGAAGAAGGAAGGGGTAACCATCGTGGATAGCATCGAGGCATCCGAATACGGCAAGTTCGTTCACATTGTAGACCTGGAAGGGAACAAAGTGGAGCTGTGGGAACCGAGCGCGAGTGAGTAGATGACAGGGATCACGTTGGTCCGGCAAGGCGACACCACTTGATCGTCACGGCGAAGCTCCCCTGTCGTCATTGCGTGTCTCTCCACAGGCGGACCGGGTCTTGAAGACCTTGTTGCACATGTCGGCCATGGGCGTGATCGCTCGCGCTGGCGAACTCCAAGATTACTACCATCGAAAACTGGCGCAAGGCAAGACTCCCATGTCCGTGATCAACGCTGTCAGATGCAAGATCCTGCACCGTCTGTTCGCGGTGGTAAAAAGGGGGACGCCTTATGTGATAATGCCACTTGCACAGGTCATAGAATAAGGAGGCTTTGCGACGAAGCGATCTTGTTGTGGCGCCTGCGGCGCGGATCGAACAGGAACTCCTTTGACAGGATTACAGGATTCGCAGGATTGAACACGTACCCCGTCCGCGCTTGTAGCGCGAGACGTGCGAAGCCCGCGCCTGTGGCGCAAGGGGATCAGTGCCCGCCATGACCAAATGCTAAATTTGATCGATCATGGAATTGCATTTAGAATCAAACCGTTTGGAGGATTACCTCCGTGAAATACCGCCGGTGATCGCATTCAACACGCCAATGATCAAGGAGAAAATTCGCGCCATTGAAGCCGCGACGACATCGACAGAGGAACGTGCTAAACTGGCCTTCCTCGTTGCGCGCGACGAGGTCCATCATTCCTTCGACACGAAGAACAAGGTGGTGACGATCAACGCGGAAGATGCCTTGGAACAGCATGAAGAGATCTGCTTCGCGAAGTCGCATGTGCTGGCGACATTACTCCGGAGCATGGGGATCCCGACGGGCTTCTGCTATCAGCGGGTATTGCGCAAAGGGACCGTTGAATCCGGGTACGCGCTGCATGGATTGAACGCGGTGCACTTGCCGGATGTCGGCTGGTTCCGCTTGGATCCTCGGGGGAACAAGCCCGGCATCGATTCGCAATTCTCCACAAAGGAAGAGCGCTTGGCGTATCCGATCCGGGAAGCGCTCGGGGAGGTGGATTATCCCAACGTGTTCACGAATCCGTTACCGGCTGTCATCGAGTCGATGGTGGACTCGAAGGACAGTTTTGAATTGTTCTTTAAGCGGCCGGAGAC
>JBEPUG010000127.1:0-10159 GCA_041691695.1 Flavobacteriales bacterium | reverse complement strand
ACCTCATGCTGCTCCAAGGCCGCCTTCACAAAGCGAACGAAAAGCGGATGGGGCCGAACCACGGTGCTCTTGTACTCCGGATGGTACTGCACGCCGATGAACCAAGGGTGGTCCTTCAGTTCCACCACTTCCACCAATTTCGTCTGTGGGTTCACCCCCACGGGGAGCATACCGGCCTTCTTGAATTCATCCACGTAGGCACTGTTGAATTCGTAACGGTGCCGATGGCGTTCCGAGATATTCGTTTTTCCATAGGCCTGCCATGCCTTGCTGCTTTCCGTGAGGCGACAGGGGTAGGCACCGAGGCGCATGGTACCGCCTTTGTCCACGCGCGTCTTCTGCTCCTCCATCATCGCGATCACCGGATCCTTCGTGTCCGGGTCCATCTCTGTGCTGTTGGCGTCGGGATGGCCCAGGACATTGCGCGCGAACTCAATCACTGCGCATTGCATGCCGAGACAGATACCCAGGAATGGCACATTGTTCTCGCGGGCGTAGCGGATAGACTCGATCTTTCCTTCGATACCGCGGTTGCCGAAGCCCGGCGCCACAAGGATCGCATTTAGTCCTCCAAGATTCTTCTTCACATTCTTGGCAGTTATCTTCTCACTGTGGATCCAATGGATGTTCACTTTTGTCTCGTTCGCAGCACCAGCGTGGTCCAAGGCTTCCTTGATGCTCTTGTAAGCGTCCTTCAATTCAACGTACTTGCCAACAAGTCCGATCTCCACCTGATGCTTCGGCTCCTTGTAACGGTGTAGGAAATCATTCCACTGGGTCAGGTCCGCTTCCGGATACCCCACTATGCCCAGTCTTTCCAGCACCACAAGGTCCAACTCTTCTTTTTGCATCATCAGAGGCACGTCGTAGATCGTCTCTGCGTCCGCGCTTTCGATCACCGCCCGGGGATCGACGTTGCAGAACAGCGCGATCTTCTCCTTCATGCCCTTGATCATAGAGTGCTCGGTGCGACACACCAGCACGTCCGGTTGGACGCCCAGACTGAGGATCTCTTTCACGCTGTGCTGCGTGGGTTTCGTCTTCAATTCGCCGCTGGCACTCAGGTATGGAAGAAGGGTGAGGTGTATGCTGAGCGCATCCTTGCCCTTCTCCCACTTCAACTGCCGGATGGCTTCGATATAGGGTAGACTCTCTATGTCGCCAACCGTGCCGCCCACTTCGGTGATCACGAAATCGTAGATCCCCTTGCGCCCCAATGCCTGGATGTTGCGTTTGATCTCGTCGGTGATGTGGGGGATCACCTGCACGGTCTTACCAAGGTACTCACCCCGGCGTTCCTTGTTGATGACGTTCTGGTAGATGCGCCCGGTGGTGACGTTATTCGCCTGTGAAGTGGGCGTGTCCAAGAAACGTTCGTAGTGACCTAGGTCCAGATCCGTTTCCGCACCATCTTCCGTTACGTAGCATTCTCCGTGCTCGTATGGATTGAGCGTGCCCGGATCAATATTGATGTAAGGGTCGAGCTTCTGGATAGTGACCGTGAAGCCGCGCGCTTGCAACAGCTTGGCCAAGGAAGCACTGACGATGCCTTTGCCGAGGCTGGAGGTAACGCCTCCGGTAACAAAAATATACTTGGTGGATCCCGTCATCACACTATGATACCGCCCTGAGTGGGGATGGTGATCACGGGGTGTAAAGCTAAGCGTTGCGGTCCATGTCGCACCGGCAATGAGCGCCTGAAATGTGCGAATGCCCGCCGATCGTGGGCTGCCGGTGCTCAGAATGTGTAGGAGACACCAAGGCTGGGGAGCAGGGGCAACTGATAGATCTCCTGTCCGGTGGTGCGATTCACGTAGAAGATGTTGTCCCGGTCGTACACGTTGGTGATGCTCATGTCCACTTTCACCACTTGATATTCATCCAGCTTCCAGGTCTTGGTCAGTCCCAGGTCCAAGCGAGAGTAATCGGTGAGCCTTCCGCCGTTGAGTGGGCCGAAGATGTTCGCCAGATCACCGTTGACGTTATTGATGTTGGTGTTGACACCGTTGCTGAACGGGATCTGTTCGTAGAACCCTTGGTTCTGGGTGAATGGGAACCCGGAGCCGTAGTTCCAGCGGGCACTGGCCATCCAGCTTTCATGCCTTCCGAAGGTGTAACTCGCCACCAGGTTCACATTGTTCCGTCGGTCCCAGATGGGATTGTATTCTTGAACGCCATCGAAGCGGTTGACGTAATCCAGCGAGTAGACCGCCCAGAGATAGAGGCCTTTGTTCTCGTACTTCACCAGCATATCCACGCCGTAGGCACTGCCGGTCTCCACGATGAAATCCTTCTTCAGCTCATCCGGCTGGTTAGCGAACTCGGGCGTGTCGTTGTAAAGCTTGTCCCGGTTGAGGTTGGTCACTTGGCGGAAATCCTTGTAATAGCCCTCGATGTTCACCGTGGTCTTCGGCGTGAGGTCGTATTCAAAACCACCAACAAGATGATTCGCGCGCTGCAGCGGGTCCGTGATATTCCGCACTGTGCCGTTGGCGGTGGTCAACGTTTTCGGGATGTCGTCCGGAGCTGTTAGGAAGCCATAGAAGAGATTCACCACATCACGATCGTTATTGGTGGCGATCAAATTCTGGCTGTATATTCCCGCGGCACCCTTGATCCGGAGGCGGTCGCTCACGTTGAACTTGAAGCCCAAGCGAGGTTCCGGGCTGAGTACGGCCAAGGTCGCATAATACTGAAGTCGCATGCCTGGATCGATCACCCATTTTCCGAAGCGCATCTTGTAGTTCAGGTAACCTGCAAGCTCAGTGCTCACCCGGTCCTCGCTCAACTTATAGCCGTAGGAGTTGAAGTAGCTGAGACCCGTCTTTACACCGGTAACGTTGATGCCGTACTTCACTTCGTTGTTGCCCATGAAGTACTTGAAATTCAGCCCGGCGTTGAAATTGTTGATGCTACTGGTCCGCGGCGGCAGGCTGCCCTCCAGTTCCTCGATCGTATAGTTGCTAAGAGCGAAGACCCCTTCAATGAGCACGGCGCTTCCTGATGGGACTAGCACGAAATTGGTGCCCGCGCCCCAGTTCCTCCAATCGATATCGGCGATCCCTTGGTACTTCACACCGTCCGTGAAGTTGAAGCCGAAGAAGTTCACTTTGCTTCCGTTGGCGCCGTTGAGGGAGACCTTTCCATAGATATCCGTGAACTTGAAGGGAAGCCCAGCCGTGTCCACATAGTTGTACAGGCTCTGGCTGGTCTGGTCCAGATAGCTGTGCTTGAAGTTGAGCAGAAAGGAACTGCTGCCGGACCCCGGTGAGGTCTGCTTCTTGAGTGGGCCTTCCAACAGGGCTTTCGCCGCGAAGGTGCTCACGTTCACCTTTCCACTGAGACGCTGCTTATTGCCGTCGCGCGTGGTCACATCCATCACGCTGCTGATCCGGCCACCGTATTCGGCATTGAAGCCAGCGGTGATGATGTCCGCATTGCGGATGATGTCATTGTCGAAGACGCTGAAAAGGCCGATGCTGTGGAAGGGGTTGTAGAGCACCATGCCATCCAAAAGGGTCTCATTCATTACGGGAGAACCGCCGCGTATGTAGAGCTGGCCACCTTGGTCACCGGTGAATACCACCCCCGGTACCACTTGCAGGTATTGCGCGAGATCGGCTTGACCTCCGATGGCAGGCAGGCGTTCGATCTGCTTGGGTGTGAGTTTGGTGACGCCCACCCGCACATTGTTCTCCGCATCCCGTTTCTCTGCGGTGATGGTCACTGTCTTCATCTCCGTGGAACCCTTCTTCAAATTCAGGCGTTCGCTCACGATATCATCCGCTTTCAGATCCACCTCCTGCGTCAGCGTGTCATACCCCAAATACACCACGCGAATGGTGTAATGCCCAGGAGGCACCTTGCTGATGGAGAAGTAGCCGTTCACATCGGTCTGGGCGCCGTGCTTGGTGGTGCCTAGTAAAGAGACTGGGGTGAAGATGGAGGGTTCGCCGGTGGATCCGTCATACACGAAACCACGCACGGTAGCGGTCTGGGCGAGGGAGATGAGGGGGAGGGCCAGGGCGCAGGAAAGCGCGAGGCGGTTGAGAACGGTTCGGATCATAAGGGAAGGCTTCCTTGCAGGGGCGGCTAATGTATGGACGGACCTCCGGCCGCTCCACCCATTTTGAGGAACGGTGGAATGGCCAAGGCTAGAGGGTTACTTCTCCATAGAACCGTTTTCCAAGAGGAGATCTCATCTCCCGGATCGATCAATAGAGCAAGTTGTTCTTATTGCCGAACGGTTTCGTCAGGTCGTACTTGAGGTCCTGCAGCACGCTCGCCTTCACGTTGATGCGGAAAGTGAAGCTCTTGCGGATCCCGAACGGTATCACATTCGCGTTGAATTCCCAGCAATGCAGGTCCCAGTAAAGGTTGATCGACGTAGGGGTCCAGTCCTTGGCCACCATGTCATAGCCACTGCTGAAACCGAGCTTCCAGTATGTGAGGATGTTGAGGTCGCCGCTGAAGAGCACACTCTGTGTCTGCTGTTGGGTGTATTGTGCCTCTTGATAGATCCTGTTCACTCCCCAGCTGTAGTTCACGCGGAGGTGCCACGGGATGCTGAAATTCACCAACGCCCCTTTGCTGGGATCGACGTCGGCCACCACCTGCTCATCTTTTGTATTCCCCGCCACAGGCTTGCCGTAGCGCTTGCTTTGGATATCGAAGCCTAGCGCTGCTGTGGCGGCGCGCAGGTGGGCGAGTGAGCCGTCCACCGTGCGGGTGGAGCGGTTGATGTTGCGCCCAAGGCTGTCCGTGGCGTACGGGTCCAGTAGGCTGCTCAGGTTGAGGTCGATCACGTTGAAGAGCCGAGTGCGCGCCGCGACGCTGACGGGTGACCAGCGCACCGAATCCTTTAGCAGGTCGTAGTTGCCATTGATACCGAGGTAGTCCAAGAGCTTCACCTTTTTGAATTGGGGTTCTCCTTGTGCATCGAGGTCCTTGGAAAGCATCTTGCCCTCCAGACTTTGAACGAGTCCAAGCGAGACCAATCCTTGGGCCAAGGGAGAAGGTTGGCCGAAGATCCCGTTGTCATACGGCGAGTAGCTGGCGGAGGAGCCGCTCGGTCCGTATGGCCCAGTGATAAGATTGTCATTACCGGGTAGATAGGTCAGTGAGGCAGAAGGTGTAATCACATGCCGGATCGCCTTCAGTCTTCCCCCGTGGAAGCTGTACATTCCATACAGCTTGCTGGTAAGCGTGGCGCCGATATTCCAGTCGAATAGGTTGTTCAATCCCGGCACCGTGTCCACCACCAAGGTATCGGCCGCCGGGTCATAGGTCTTGCGCAACGAGTTGAAATATGTGCGGTCAATGATGCTCACCTGTGGATTCAGTGTGAAGGCCCGCGTCTTGATGGAGGTGCTGATGGCGGCGGTCTGCTGCACACCATTCTTCATCTGATCGATCAAGTTCGGGATATTCTGGATCGAGATCTGGTCCTGGGTGGTATTCAGTTGGTTCTGGAAGATCGAACTGTAGGTCACCCCGATCTGGTCATACCATTTTGGCGCTCCTGCTTTCACTGGATGGAACATGGTTCCGGGGAAGAAGCGCTGTATGTTGAAGTTCACAACGGGCAACGCCACGCTGAAGGCACCGGTCAGCGTGTTCTGGCTGTGCCGTGCTGAGACACTGAGGCTGTACGGCTTGCCGACCCAGAGGCGGCTCCAAGCGATGTTGCTGGTAAAGGTGTTGCTCAGATAATCCTGCGTGCTGCTGTTGAAGTTGTTGGTGAAATTCTTACTGGAGCCCACATTCACGCTGGCATTGAACCGGTTCGTTAAGCTGGCCTTGGGGTCCATCAAGTGGTTCCAGCGGATGAAATAGGTGCGCTGCTCACTGAAGTCCGGATAATCCCGCTCGCTGTTCAGCTTGTCGCTGTACTGCAGGTCCATCGATCCACTACAGTGATATCGGTCCCGGTAGCGTGTCACCGACCGCAGGCCCCAGCTTCCTCGGCTGTATATGTCGGCAGTGAGTTGCTCGTCCATCTTGTCGCCGATCGGCAGGTAGTAGCCGCCGTTCAGGAGGAAGAGGCCGAACTGGTCCGACGTGCCGAATGTGGGGATGAGCAGGCCCGCGCTGCCGCCCTTGTGGTTGGGGAAGAAGCCGAAGGGGATCACAATAGGTGTCGGCACGTTACCGATCTTCATGATGGCCGGACCTACGATGATCTTATCATTCGGGATGACGATCATTCGGCTCACCGCGAAGTGATAGTGCGGATGCGGCCGGTCGCAGGTGGTGATCATACCGCCACGACTGTCCACCTCCCCATTCGCATGCCGTTTGCTCAGGCCGGCCACTACATAGAGCTGTTCCTCGCTGGTGCGCACCTCCTTGATCAGCCCTTCCTTCGTTTGAAAGTTGTAGCGAATGCTGTCCGCCGAAACTTTATGTCCGCCTTGTGTGAATTCCGGTAGGCCAGTTGGTGCGCCTGTGCTGTCCGTGATGCCGAAAGCCTGCACCTCCTGCTTGGCAAGGTCCAGCTTGATCCGGTCGGCCGTCAACTCCACATCCTGGTACTTTACCGTTGCGGCACCATAGAGGTATACCGTTTGATGGGCCAGGTCGTAACGCATGCTATCACGGGCACTATATTTCACCTGCTCCTGCAATTGTTGCGCGAATGCGCCGGAGCTAGCGTTTCCTAACAGGACCGTGATGAAAACGGCACGACCCCAAACCCTTGACCACACTAGGGCGCGGCTAACTTTGCCACTTGGGGCCTGAGGACCCATGCGAGAACGAAGTATGCGGGTTACACAGGACATCAGCGGACAGGCAGCGCTGCCGGTCGCGCCGAAAGTAGCGGTTTGGGAGGGCGCGTTCGTCGGGCCCATACGGCGCTCGGCGGGTGGATGGTTGCTGGTGCTTGCTTTCGTGACGGCCTTCACCGCACAGGCCATGCCGCAAAGGTCGGCCAGCGACGCCAATAAGGTGACGACCGTTGTTCTCGACGCGGGCCATGGCGGTAAGGACCCGGGTAACTTGGGTACCCATCGCTATAAGACAAGCGAAAAGGACATTGCACTGGATGTCACCCTGCTGGTAGGCAAGTACATCACGGAGAACCTGCCGGACGTGAATGTGATCTACACCCGTAAGGACGACCGTTTCATCGAACTTATGGAACGGGACAACATCGCCAACCGTGCCAAGGCGGATGTCTTCATCAGCATCCATTGCAACTCCAACAACAGCGCCGACCCGCATGGCTGCGAGACCTATGTGATGGGCCTGCACAAGACGGAGGCGAATATGCGCGTGGCCATGCAGGAGAACCAATCCATCCTGTTGGAGGACGATCACGCGCTGAAGTATGACGGCTATGACCCGAACGACCCGGAGAGTCTCATCGCGTTGAGCCTGCGGCAGAATGCCTACCTCGACCACAGCCTGCTGCTCAGCTCCATGGTCCAGAACCAATTCAAGGACCGTGTGGGACGTTCGGACCGCGGCGTGAAACAGGCCGGATTCCTCGTGATCAGTTACACCACCATGCCCGCCGTGCTCATAGAACTCGGTTTCCTCAGCAATCCTACGGAAGAGGATTACCTGCACAGCGCGCAAGGGCAGGATTACATGGCCTCGGCGATATTCCGCGCCTTCAAGGACTACAAGACACGCATCGAGAACAAGGATGTGGCGTTCGGCACGGAAGAAGCAGGCGCAGATAGCACGGCAGTTGATACCACCAAGACAGATACCACGGCGGTGAGTGACCCCGGTGTGCGTTACAAAGTGCAGATAATCACCACCAGCAAGCGTATTCCGGCGGGTTCGTCCAAGTTCAAGGGGCTTACCACGGAGGAGATCAAGTCGGGCGATCTTTGGAAATACAATGTGGGAAACGAACCCGACCTTGATGGCGCCCGTAAGGTGCAGCAACAGTGCAAGGACAAGGGTTTCGATGGATGTTTCATCACCGCCTACAAGGATGGACAGCGCATCGATCTGCAGCAAGCCGTTACTTTGACCCGCGATCATTAATCCCCCAGTCCCCGTGCCAAAGATCAAGCGCCAATACTCCATCGCCCTCGTGGTGCTCGGTGGCATCGTGCTCCTCGTGATAGGCATCAACTACCTTAAGGGAATTGACCTCTTCAAGCATCACAAGACCTATTATGCCGTGTACGCTGATGTGGCAGGCATCGACAACTCTACGGCCGTGCTTTACCATGGCTTCAAAGTGGGACAGGTTCTAGGCACCGAGCTGATGTCGGACGGTTCTGGGCGCATCGCGGTCACTCTCGAGATCGACGAACCCCGGTTGCGGGTCTCCAAGGATTCCAAGGCGGAGTTGTTCAACGCCGACTTCTTCTCACGCGCCGTGCGCATTGAGATGGGCACTTCCTCCGTGGAGGCACAGAGCGGCGATACACTGAGTGGTGGCGCTGAACTCAGCCTGGGTGAATCCGTCACGGCGCAGATCGATCCGCTCAAGCGAAAGGCCGAGGGAATGCTCGCAAGCGTGGACTCCGTGCTCAGCTCCCTTCAACTTATCCTGAACAAAGGCGCTCGCGGCGATATCGATGCCAGCTTTACCAATTTGCGCAGCACCTTGGAGAATATCAACTCCACTACAGGTCGATTGGATGCACTGATCGCGAAGGAGACAACCACCGTTTCATCCATCCTCGGAAATGTGGACAAGCTCAGCTCCAATCTGGCAGCACACGATGAAGAGCTCGATCACATTTTCACCAATTTGGACAGCGCCACCGCAGCACTGGCAAATGGCCGCTTAGAGCGGATGATGGCCAATCTGGAAGCCACGTCCAACGAACTGAGATCCACCATGGATAAGATCAATGGTGGGCAAGGCAGCTTGGGCAAGCTGATGAATGATGACAGCCTGTATATGAACCTCAATTCAGCCAGCCATCAAATGGACCTTCTGCTGGAAGATGTTCGCCTGAATCCGCACCGCTACCTCTCCATCTTTGGCCGCAAGGACAAACTGCCGAAGCTGAGCCGATCCGATATTGAACGGATCCAAGCGACCTATCCACCGAAGACCGCTCCATGAGCATTGCCTCGGTCGTCTTCCTCGTCGCATTCGCGGCCGCTGTGTGGTGGTTCATGTGGAATGTAAGGCGCATCCGCAGGAACATCCTGCTTGGCCGCGATGAGGACCGCACTGATCGAAAAGGCGAGCGTTGGGGGTTGATGGCCAAGGTGGCCTTGGGGCAGAGCAAGATGGTGGTTAGGCCGATCGCCGGGGCTTTGCATATAGTGGTTTACGCAGGCTTCGTCCTCATCAATATCGAAGTGTTGGAGATCATCATCGACGGCATCTTCGGCACTCACCGCGTTCTCAGCTTTCTCGGTGGCTTCTACAACTTTCTGATAGGTGGCTTCGAGATCTTGGCAGTCCTCACATGGCTGGGCTGCGCGATCTTCCTCATCCGTCGATACGTCCTGCGGATCAAGCGCTTCTGGATGCGTGAGATGACCGCCTGGCCTCGCACGGATGCCGGCCTTATCCTCACGTTCGAGATCCTCCTGATGACCGCCTTCCTGCTAATGAACGCAGCTGACCACACGCTGCAAGGCATGGGAGTGGAGCACTACATCGTGGCCGGGGCCTTCCCCGTCAGTGCGCACTTGGCGGAGCTCTTCGGCTTTACCACGCTTGCGCCCGCCACCTTGATCGGCATTGAGCGTACATGCTGGTGGTTCCACATTCTCGGCATCCTCGGCTTCCTCAACTACCTGCCATACAGCAAGCACTTCCACATCCTGCTGGCCTTTCCGAATGTCTGGTACAGCAAGCTGAAGCCGAAGACGGAAATGCAGAACATGCCTCGCGTCACCGCGGAAGTGAAGAGCATGCTGGACCCTTCCATTCCGCCCCCCACACCAGCGCCGGAGCCCGCCAACGGCATGCCGCCGGAGCACTTCGGCGCGAAGGACGTCTTCGACCTCTCGTGGAAGAGCTTGATGGACGCATACACCTGCACCGAGTGCGGCCGCTGCACCAGCGAGTGCCCCGCGAATATCACCGGCAAGCTGCTCAGCCCGCGCAAGGTCATGATGGACACCCGCGACCGCCTGGAGGAAGTAGGGAGGGTGATCGACGCGAAAGGCAAGTGGGAGGATGACGGCAAGAGTCTTTTCAGCCGCATCAGTGAAGAGGAACTATGGG
>JBEPUG010000126.1:0-10343 GCA_041691695.1 Flavobacteriales bacterium | reverse complement strand
GTTCATGAATGTGGAGATCATCAACCGCGGCAGCCAGACCTTTAGTGGTGTGCGCTTCGGAATGAATATGGCCTTCAAGATCGGTTCCTCAAATGATGACCTGGCGGGCTGCGATACCACGCTCAATATCTTCTATGCCTACAATGGGGATGACCTGGATGGTTATCCAGGTATCTCAATTTTTTACGGCGACCAGCCTCCCGCCCAAGGCGCACTTTTCCTCAACCAGCCCATGACCGCGCATAGTGCATTCGTTAATAATGGATTCCCATCAAATGACGAACCTTCAGCCGAAGACCAGATCAACGGCACGATGAATGGCTTGCCGTTCACCCAGACGGGTTATCCATCGCACTTCCGATATCCTGGTGGTGCGTTCACGGAAGATGCCGCAGGCAATGCTCCGGGCCCCCAGTACTCGGTGGGATCCATCGGCCCCTACACGCTCGGCCCTGGCGATACACTCTGCATCGACATCGCCTTTCCGTATGCTAACGCCACATCCGGTGGGGCGCTCGCAAGTATTGGTGCGTTGAAGACCCGCGCGCACAGCCTGCACGGTTGGTACGACGATCAGCATTTCGCTTGCCTTTCTCAGATAGAGCCGCCGTCGGGCATAACGGAAAAGGATGCGGGCCACTTCGCACTATATCCGAACCCTACCAATGGCGGCATCACCTTGGAACGCGCCGAACATGGCGAGCAAGCATTGGTGCAAGTGCATTCGATGAGCGGCAGCTTGGTTTTGCAGGAGGATTGGCGCGCGTCAGCCACACGGATCGACTTGGACATCTCTAGGCTCCCTGCCGGGATCTATGCGGTGGAAGTGCGCACGCAAGAAGGAGTGCAGGTGCGGAGGTTGGTGAAGCAGTGACGGGATTTGCCCCCCAACCGCACGTTTTCCCGGCGGAACATGATCTGCGCCTTTCTGCCGCAGGCATGGCTCCACCGAAAACAGCCGGGGAATTGTGGGGTTTCTTGTCCTGGGTGTCTTACCATCCCGGCGCTCAAGACTAGAGTGTTTCCCGAGTACCTCTTGCCATGCCAGATCCACCAAAAGGCAAAGGCCCACAATGCCACGATGAGCCAAAAGGCCGAATACGCCTGATACCTGCTAAAGGCCACCCTTCGACTTCGGTCAGGACAAGAGAAGCCGCATGAGGGCGCAAGCCATCATGGCCGCCAGTGGTCGACTCCTACCCGCCTTTAGCCCCCGGCTTAGCGTGGGCCATGACGCGCAGGGCTGCTGACGGTCTGCGCTTCGGCATCTTCGGCATCTTCCCGGAATACAGCGTCTCGAAGCGGAAGCACATCTCCCAGTCGTCCCAATAAACATCCACATTGCGGTGCAGCTTGAACTGCCGGAACCGGATAACATCCAAGTATTGACTGTTCATCGGATTCTGCCCGGCTGCGCTCAGGAAAGGATGGAAGTCGATCTCCGACACATGCCCATCACTGAATGTGAAGCGGATGATGTAGTCAGTCGCGTAATCGGCTTTCTTGATGCGGACGTCTTCTGCGATCTTCATTTGATACGGCGTGTAATGCGTTCCGGCTTGATGCGTTTGTGTTCAACATAGAAGGCGGTCCACTTCTCCACGATGTCGTCCTTCATGGCGCGGACGAACGATCCGGCTTCGCGTTGTTCCTTCTCATTGAGCATCACAGCGCCGCGTTTGGCGCGCCAGCGCAACTCGACCAGTTCCCCCTCCACGATAATGAGCATGATGATGCCTTCGCGATCCCCGGCCTGCACGTGAAGGTGCATGGGATCGTGATCATCGCTGTAGAACAGGAAGATCAGACCGAAGTACTCATAGAGTTTGGGCATCGCATCAAAAATACGATACGCTCGTGCGGCCCTTGCAAACCTCCATAACTGTGGGGAACTTCTTCACCCTTCCTTGAGCAAGGAGAGCTGACCCACAAGTCGCTCGGCCTGTTCCGGTCAGGAACTCACCGAAGCGGTCAACTGGTCGGTGATCGCCTATGATACCATGGGGCAAGTGCTGGGCAACTGCACACCAACAGCAACAAGCTTGTGATGGACCTTGATCCGAAAGCGAAAGGCATGTACGTCCTGCGTGCGAGCTTGCCTACGGGTGAGCTGCGCAGCGCCAAGCTGGTACGCCCATGAAGCGTAGTGATCCTCCTCAGTCCTTCACCAGCACCAGCTTCAGCTTGTTCCAGTCGGCGGCGGAGTTCACCGTTTTGCGGTAGGCCTCGTACTGCGCCACCGGCAGTTGGCAGCGGCGGTAATTCTCGTTGATGTTCACCTTCAGGGTATCGCCATCCATGCGCCAGGTGCTGATGAATTGCAGGATGCGTTCGCCGTCCATGTCCAGGTGCTGGTCCATAGCGAGGTCCGCGCCGTTCACCAGCATCCAGCCTTTGGGGATCACCACCTGCAACTCGCGATGGAACTGCCGCTCGTAGTCCTCGCTCACGGGAAGTTTCCGCTCCTTATCCGTGTACATCTCGGTTTGTGGGCCGAGGAGTTCGCCAATGTTGAAGAGGCGCTTGTCCCCGGCGGTGCCCGAGAGTTTAGAGGTGACCACGTTTGCGCGAAGGATCAGTGGCTTGATGCCTTGCAGCGCGCCGTCCCCGTTCACCACGGAAACACTGTCCGAGGTGCTGTTGTCGATGAGGTAGCCGAGCAGCGCCTCGTGCAGTTTCTTCCGCTGGTCGTCGTTGAGGAAGGAGTAGTAGGACTGCAGGCCGCTGGTGAAGTATCCGCTGAGGCGGTTCTCGGCAACGATGGTGGCCGATGTGGCGTCGTCATTCAGCACTACCTGCGCATAACTGTCGTCCGCGTTGAGCGAATCCGGCACCGCGGGGATGGACTGCACCTTGCCCACGCCGGTCACCGTTCCACCAAGGTCGTAGTTGCGGATGAAGAGGCCGTAGCAATCGGTGTTCACGCCGGGGATCCAGCCTAAGCGGAGATCGAAATCGGTGGGGGCGAGGTATTTCTTCAGTCCGGGGAAGTAGAGTTGCACATCCTGCAGGAAGTAGAAGTTGCCGAAGTCCGGATCGAACTGGGCCGAGGTGCGGTCGCAGGTGACCACTACTTGGTGCTCCACGCCCATCTCGGTGAGCAGCGTGCAGTAGAGCATGTCCATGCCGACCTTGTCCGAGGTGCGGTCCTTGGCGATCTGCTCCAGGTCGCGCGCGCCGGGGCCGGCAGGGCGCAAGGTGAAGTGGCCCTTGATGTAGTTCTCCAGTATGCGCACTTTGTCCTCTTCGTCATGGGCGGCGCTCACCTTGGCATCTTTCAGCAGCCCCTTCATTTCCTTTTTTGCCTTGGAGGAGAGCACGGGATACAGCACGTCATGGTAGATCTTGGTGGCCGCCACGTAACCGCTGTAGTCCTTGATGTTCATGTCCGGGATACGGTCCAGTGCATAGACCACTTGCATGCGCTCCGCCTCGGGTGCGGAGGAGGGTTCATCCTTCAGGGCCGGTACGTTCCGCAGTTCCCAGTAGAGGTGCTGAAGCGTTTCATCGCTGCTGTCGGTGCGGGCCTCGGGTGCTCCGTTGTAGCTCTTGGTGGCCATCACCAGCCGTGCCGGTCCTACCAGATCGATGCGCTCCTGCACGATCGGAGTGCTGAATTGCAGCATCCTGCGGTTGCCGCGCAACTGGGGATCCTCCTTCAGCACGCACACGTAGTCGATCATGCTGCCGGGCACCAGGCCTTCGTAAGCGAAGGAGAGGTAGCTCTCCTGCTTGTCATCGTCCTTGGACTTCTTGAACGCATCCGGTGTGAGCTCCGTCACCTTGCCATCCGGGGAGATGCTGCGCGCCTTCACGCTGACCACGTCATCCACATCATCAACCCCGATCTGCACGGTGTTGTTCTGGTCGATGCCCGCGTTGTCCTTCAGGTAAGTGGTCACCTGCATGAGGAGGTACTGCGTCATGTTGTTCCCGTCGCTGAAGTGGTCCACGATGATGTTGCGGCGAAGTACCACGGCATGCTCAGTGGTCGCCTTTACCGAGTCGGGAACCGCGGGAAAATCGCCCCTGTCGTAGTTGGTGATCACGGCGTGCTGCGCGGATGCGGCCGTCGTGAGGAGCAGGAGGGAAGCGAAAAGAAAGGACTTCATGGAGCGATGTTAAGGACGACGGAACGGTTGAGCTCATGCTCGCGTGCATCCACCACTTTGTTCCAGTCCGCCACGCGGTCGGCAGGCAGCAGGATGTAGCCGGTGGTATACACGGTGGAGCAGCTCACTTGGCCGGCCGGGGTGGACGCATAGGTGCAACTGTAGCCGAAGAGCGGGTCGTACTTTTCCGTGGCGGCAGGCAGATGCGAGACCGTGACGCCAGGCGCGGTATCCAGTATGGTGACGTAATGCTCCACGGTGCCGAACATGCGTTCCACAGGTTCCTTGCGGTCGGCCTGATAATGTTCATCGCGCCAAGGAAATTCGAGGTCCAACGGCAGAAAGCGTTCACCGCCAGTGGTGGTGACCACGCCGGGAATGCGGAGCTGGTAGTGCATCACGAGTTCGGCATTGCGGTCCTCCTGTCCGGTAACGGTGATGCTGTCCGGCTGATACCGGTTGTTGAACTTCATATGCTCGGAGCGAAGCTGGTCGTTCCACTTGTCCTTGGGCAGCCAGTTGAGTGCGGTAGCCATGTTGGCGCGCGCCATGCCGCTGAGATGCATGGTGCCGGTGCCCACCAGGTCGCTGCCTTCTACATGCACGTGCACGGTGTCGAAGATCGCGTTGTCCGCAGCAGGGATGATCGGTGCGCGAAGCAACTCGAAATGGTCGCTGTCCACCGACATCAACACTTCCTTGCCTTGGATGTAGAAGCTGGGCATTCCATAGGGGCACTGGTCCGAGGTGGCATCGAGGAAGATGTGGCCGGTGTCGTTGCAGAGCACCACGATCATGTGGTCGTCCGTGGCGGTGCTGGGCAGGTCGTCGTAGGAATACGGAAGCTCACGTGAGCCCGTCCAGGCCACATGCGCGTTCAATCCCTCATTCACCAGCAGTGCGCGCAGCAGGTTGGCCATGCCCTTGCAATCGCCGTAGCGGCTGCTGCACACCTTGGCCGCGGGGAAGGGAATGAAGCCGTTCATGCCGTCTTCCACCGCCACGTATTTGATGTTGCTCTGCACCCACGCGTAGAGCTTCCGGGCCTTCTCGTCATCCGTGGTCGCTCCTTTCACGGCCTCCTTGGCGATGGCGGTAAGCTCCGGATCATCGGTAGCGCTGACGGACGCGATGTTGCTGTAGTACCAGCGGTAGAGGCGCATCAGATCGCTTTGTCCGGCCAGTGCGTTCGTGGTGCTCAGGTCGCGCACGACGAGTTGCACATGCGGCGCGTAATACCGGAAGTCCGGAGCATCCGGTGCGCTCTGTAAAGCGGGCACATTATGCATGGTATAGGTGTCCGTCACCTTCCCATGCTTATCGGTGGTGGTGGTGGTCATGGCGCCTTCGGGAATGTGGAAGGAGCGTACATCCACTGCAACATCCTTGTCGTGCACAACGGTGAGCGTGCTCTTTTCAACGGGCACGCCGGTAGCGAAGAAATGGCCGCTGACGAATCGTGCGTCGGGATAGGATACATCATAGTCCAAGTGGGTGATGGCACCGGGCAGCACTCCGGGATAGAGAAAGTCCACGCTGCGCGAATCGTCGTGGAAGATCTTCTGGTCCTGCTCGTCCTTGTGCGTGAAGCGGGAGACCTCCAATTTCTTGTACTTGTCCTTGTCCTTCACCGGGGATAGGGTGTAGGCCGCGATGCTTTTCAGCGGCACCATCCCGCTGTAATACACGGCGTCGTCCTGTGTCTGTCCGGCAAGGGTCTTCAGCGTGATGCGTTCCTCCTCCACGCTGCGGTCCGCCACGAGTCCGGTAGCGGCGCGCCGGATGGTGATGGTGGTGTTCTTCTGCAGATACACGCTGGACTCATCGTGGTGCGCGCTCCGATAGCGGGCGAGCATCTCGTCCGGGGTCTGCGCCACCGCGATCCCGGTAATGATCAGGGTGGTGAGCAGTGCGCTTGGGCGCAGGATCTTGGAGAACCGAAGGGTCATCAATGCATGGAGATCAGTGTGCCGTCAACGTACGTGTAGGTGACAAGATGCTTGCCGGTGGCATCAGAAATGGTGTAGTCGCCTTCGAGGTCGCCATAGTTGTAATGCCCTTGCTCAAGTGGCTTGCCATTCTCTGCATAGAGCGCATAGTCCCCTTGGCGGAGGCCGTCCATGTAGTTGGTGACACGACGCAATTGACCGCTGGGGTAGTATTCCTTGTCGGTGCCCACGGAAAGGCCTGCAGCGAAACTCTCCTCCTCTTCCGGTTTTCCATTGGGATGGAAGGACACATACGCACCGTCCAACTCTCCATTGAGGTAGGTGCATTTCCGCGCTGGTCTGCCGTTGGCATAGTTCACTGTCAATGATGCCTTGCCGGGATCGACCGTGATGGTGTCGCCATAACTGCCGTCGGCCTTGGGCTGCGCGTACCCGATCAGGCGACCTTGATCGTAGAAGCGCACCAGTTGGAGAGTGCCGTCCCACGCAAAGTTCTTCGCCGTGCCTTGGTCCAGGCCATGCAAGCGTTGGCGCTCCACCTGGAGCTTGCCGTTGGGCCAGTAGCCGCGCATGGGGCCGCTGGTCTCCCCATTGACATAATTCTCCTCGCGATCGATCGTGCCGTCGCGTTTCCACATGCGGTCCACACCGGTCTCGTCGCCGAGCACCCAATGCTCTTCGTAGTGCTTGCGGCCATTCTCGTAATATCCGGTCCAAGTGCCGTCGCGCTTGCCGTTCACGTAAGTGCCTTCGGTCATCACCTTGCCGCCCGGATAGAACCACTGGGCCTCGCCATGGAAGGTGCCGTTCATCACCGGGATGGCATTTTGCGGGGTGCTGTCTGGGAAGAGTTCGCGGATCACATAGGGTCCCGGCGGCACCACATACTGCTGGAGGACCGATCCGTCCGTGGCATAGATGATCTTCTCACGCGTCGTGCCGTCCACGACGCGCTCTGTCCGCGTGTGTCTTCCGTTGTTGTCGTAGTAGTTCTGCCAGCCGTCCTGGGCGCCGTCCACATAGTATTCATCGGCGATCAGCGTGCTGTCCGGCAGGTATTGCCGATAGGTGCCGTTGAGGTTGCCCTTCATCATGTGGCCGATGTATTGCGGGGTTCCGTCGAGATAGAGCATGCGGTAGGTACCGGTGCGATCCCCCTCGGAAAAGTCGTTGTCCACTTTCAACTTCCCGTTCTCGAAGTATTCGCGCTGCGACCCTTGCTTCACGCCTTTGTCGAAGGTCCGTTCAGCGCTCACGGCGCCATCGGGGAAGTACTCCTTCCACGGTCCGTCCTTGGCGCCCTCGTCCAGATAGCTTCCCTCCGAGCTGAGCCGCCCCAAAGTGGAAAAAGCCTGAAACTGGAACTTGCCCTTCTTGCGCTGGCCTTCGCTAAGGGTCTTACCGTGTGCGTCCATGAAGCGGTAGCGGATCAGCAGGTCGTGCGTGTATTCGAGTTCCATGTAGGGCCTTCCGTGATCGAACGACCGATAGATGCCAGTGGATCGCCCCTTGTCGTCAAATTGGCCCACGCTATTCAAGGCACCGTTCGCCTCCCAGGTGGAATCCGTGCCGGTGAGTTGGTCGTCCTTCTTGGTACCCTTCTCCTGCACCGTGCCATCGGGCCACCAGCGCGTGAAGGGTCCATTGGCCTTCCCGGCCGTATAGCTCCCCACGGACTCGGTGTTGCCGTTGTGGAACCACGTGGTGTGCGTGCCGATTCGGCCGTCGGCGGTATAGTCGCCTTCGTATTGCTTCACCCCATCCGGATAATAGCTGATGGCCGTTCCTTCGACGTTGTTGTCCACCAGTGCATAGCTGTCGTCCACGGCATTGCTAGCGAAGCGGGTCTTAGCGGGCCCGGTGTACTTCCCGTCCACGAAGACCTTCTCGAATTTCAACGTGCCATCGGGTGCGTGATGGTGATAGGGTCCGTTGGCCTTGCCGTTCACGACAGCCGTACTGTCATCCAAGGCGCCCGTGATGTGGTAGGTGAGGTAGGTGCCATCCTCAATGCCTGCGGTGTAGCCGATGTCCTGTTTCACCGCGCCATTGTCATATTGATCACGCCAGCGGCCGGTGCGCTTGCCGTCCGTTCCCAACGTCCCTTCCGAGGAGATCATGCCGTTCTTATAGTAGTGGACCCAAGGCCCGGAGAAGTAACCCGTGATGCCGTTGCCAGCACCGATACCGTCGATGTTGCCATCATCCCCATACCAATGCTGCACGATGGGTCCTCCGGCGCTGTCGGGATAATTCCGGTACATCTCCATGATGATCGGCCATGCCTTGTTGCGGAAGTCAGTGATCACGGATGACTTCTTCTTTACCAAGGGCACGATCTTTTCGTTGCTGGTATTGGCGAGGGCGTTGTAGACAAAGCCTTCGAATAACCCTTCCGACATGATCCGCTTGAAGAAGGGCACGTAGTAGGTGGACCAGAAGCCGTCGCCGGTGGAGTTCTTGGTGAGATAGGTGAAGAGCAGGTGCGATTCGCGACACATCGGATAGGGCAGGTCGGGATTCATCTTGTAGCCCTTCACCATCCCCACCCGGTTCTTCAACAGCAGGTCGATGTCCGAGAAATCGTCGGCCTTTCCAAGGTCCAGTCCCACGGGGGTGTTGTCCAAGGTGCCTCCGAGCAATTGGTCCAAAGTGTTCAGGTTCCGTTCGTCGCTGGCCGAGCCGTTATGCACGCAGAGGGCCATGCTGTAGCACAGGGCGGCCTGCGCTGTCTTGCCTTCTTGAAGGGCCATGTTGCCGAGTACCGCATGGGCCGCAGCGTTTGCAGGGAAGCGCTTCACATTATCCTCGAACATCTTCAGTGCGCGAACGTGATCTCCGCTTTCATTCACTACACGGGCCTTCATGTCCGGGAAGATGAAGTTGGCCGGATATCGCTTGATGCAGGTATCGGACAACGCCATCGCCTCATCATATCGCTTCAGGCCCGCCAATGCCGCAATTCGTTCCAGTTCGAAGATGTATTCCAATTTGCCGTGTTCTTGGATGCCGCGCTCCGACGTGGCCAGCCCATTTGCAAAACTGTCGCGGTCCATCTGCACGGTCACGGTCCTTAGCAGCACACGTTCATACATGCTGTCAGCAGGAGGCACGGTCCCCAAAAGCTTCAGCATCTCCACGGCATTGCTGTCCGACCGCATGTCGCCCGTGCGTTGCAGTATGGTGTTGCCATAATCCAGTGCGCGCGCCGGCTCTTGTGCGGAGAGCAATGCTGGAATGGTCAGCAGGAGGGCGAGCGAAGCAGCGATGGACCAAAGGGGTAGCTTCATAGGGAAGTGGTGAAGGATCGATCAAAACGAATACGGGCGATGTCCATAAGCGTCATAGCCTGCTCTAACGCCGGTGCCATAGTGTTTGGTGTGATAGACAAAAGCCGTTAAGAACACAGATCGGACGGCGCATAGCCACAGCTTGTTCCAAGTAGGCCATGTGCTCCTTTTGTAGGAAGAGTGCAGCAAAATGCGCCAAGGCCAAGCCGAGAGATGCGGTCAGGTAACAGGATATAGGGGTCAGGGCCAAGAACAGACCGGAAAGTGCCAAGGGATCGTGCATGCTGAAAGCAACGGACAGCCCGCAAAATAGGGGAAGGCCCTCACACGGCGACCAATGTTTGGAGTTATCGTGAAAGACCCCTTAGAGCACGCCTTACTTACCGGTAGTCCGAAGCTGTTCCAAGCTGTCGCGGAATGCGGGTGTAACGTCCGTCAGGCTTCGGGTGGGTGTGCAGCGATCAGTGACCATCATACCACCGGAGAGGTGGGCGAAGATCAAGTAGTGCATCCCTGTGTTGAAGCGATATGCGCATTGGTCACGGATGTAGAAGGTGGCGATATCCACATCGCTCCCACCGGGTCCTTTCCAAGTGCGTTCCACGCGGAATTTCGTCTTGACGTATTGGATGCTGTTCTTCTTGTATTCCCCGTCCTCCGCGTCGTTCATCACCGTGTCCGTGGTGAGTGGTGTGCCGGAGAATACCAGATCCGCGTGGCGATAGGCCTCGTCCACGGTGACAGTGGGGCAATCGCACCCGGCCAGCGGCTGAAAGGATTGCGCTGCCAATGGTGCGGCTAACAGGAGTGTGATCAGCGAGACCAGTATCTTGAAAGGGAACGCGTAGGCTCTCATGGGTGCAGGGTTGAAGGCTGATGGAGTGCCAAGTACCGTGCCTTACCACCACGTCTGGTCCTTAGCGGTCGTGGCTTCCCCATTGGTAAGGCATGCGGCAGGAAGCCGAACCAAATGGGACCGGACGGGCCTGTGC
>JBEPUG010000125.1:0-10385 GCA_041691695.1 Flavobacteriales bacterium | reverse complement strand
TTGTCGGCCAGCACCTTGGTGATGGCGGCTGTCAGCGTGGTCTTGCCATGGTCAACGTGTCCGATGGTGCCGATGTTCACGTGCGGCTTGGTACGTTGGTAGGTCTCCTTTGCCATTTGCAGTTATGGGCGTTTGGGTGTTGTTCTTTCGTCGTTCTAATTCGTTCGGGCGTCTTCTCCCGCTGTACTTGCCTGCCCGCTTGGGCTCTTCCTTCTTCTCCTTGGCCTGTGGAGCCTTTGGCGGGAATTGAACCCGCGACCTCTTCCTTACCAAGGAAGTGCTCTACCCCTGAGCTACAAAGGCCGTTGTGTCTTTCGGTCTCCCGCCTCCGCTTGCGCGTTGGCGGATTCAGTAGAGCGGGAGACGAGATTCGAACCCGCGACATTCAGCTTGGAAGGCTGATGCTCTACCAACTGAGCTACTCCCGCTTGGTGCCGGTCGCAGCGCCTTACGCGCGCTTCCGGATGATGGCTCCGTAATTGTGGGGAGAGCAGGATTCGAACCTACGAAGTCGTAAGACAGCAGATTTACAGTCTGCCCCCGTTGGCCGCTTGGGTATCTCCCCTGGTCCGCTCACGGAGCCAATGAAGGGACTCGAACCCCCGACCGGCTGATTACAAATCAGCTGCTCTACCAGCTGAGCTACATTGGCATGTACAGCACGAAAAGAACGGTCCTGTTCCATTTTCCAGAGGATACCCCTGGAATTGGGCCTGCAAATGTATGAAAAAGAATGATGCCACCAAACCTCGACACAAAGGAATTTCCAATGCGTCGGAATAGGTGTTAAGCTGGTGGTCCCGGACCGTGGATCAGCGCACGCTCAGCGCACCTCGCGAGGTCGCGTCTTTTCCTTTTCCACCTGGCTGCGTAGAGCGTCCACCGCGCCCACGGTGGATTCTTCGAAACTGGAGGATTGACGCTTGGCGAAGAGGTCGTTCCCAGGCACCTCCAAGCGGATCTCCGCGATCTTGTTCTCCGGTCGCTCCCCATCACTGGCCAGCTTCAAATGGACCTCGGCCGCCAGGATACCATCATGGAACTGGGTGAGCTTGTTGATCTTTTCCTTGATGAAATCGACGAGTTTCGCATCAGCGTCGAAATGGATGGAATGCACATTCACGTTCATGGTCATGATCCTTTTGATGGTGCTTCTGAAGGGCCTGCGCCTCCACGCGGGTGGGCCTGCCGATGGGTCCGTTTGAGTTTCTCCACTGTGTTATGGGTATACACTTGGGTGGCCGCAAGATTCGCATGACCCAGCAATTCCTTTACTGCATTGAGGTCGGCGCCATGCTCCAAGAGGTGCGTGGCGAAGGTGTGCCGGAGCACATGCGGGCTGCGTTTGCGTTGCGTTGTCACCGTACCAAGGTAGTATGAAACAAGCGATTGTACGCTGCGCCGCGGGAGTGGTTTCCCGTCCGGTCGCACCAAGAGCGCCGAGCCAAGCATCGGTGCACCAAGGACTCTTTCCCTCTCGATCAAATATCCACGCAACAGGTCCATCAAGGGGTTGGCCAATGGAATGATGCGCTCCTTGTTCCGCTTGCCCAGTACCCTTATTGTGCTTCGTCGCGGGTCGATGTCGGCAGGTGTGGCACCGATCAATTCCGCGAGGCGCATCCCTGTGCCATAGAGCAGTTCCAACATGGTCCGGTCCCGCATTCCGATAAAGCCATCCGGCCAGGGCTGCTCATCCAAGAGTGCTCGCATGTCCCGCTCCGCGACGAACTCTGGCAGGCGAGCCGGTGTCTTTGGCGGTTCGATCAATGCGGTGGGATCCGCTTTGACCACCCCTACCATGCGGGCAAACCGGTAATAGGCACGAAGGGCGCTGAGCTTCCGGTTCACCGACCGTGCACCGGTCCCGCTCTCCAGTAGATGCATCATCCATGCACGGACAACCTTATCGGTGGCCTCTTCAGGACCGCTAAGGCCGATGGACTCCTGGAGGAACGAGGAAAATTGTCCAAGGTCCTGCCGATAGGCCTTAACAGTCAACGGGCTGGCCCGTTTTTCATAAGCGAGGTGTTCAAAGAAGCGCTCCAGAGGCATGTATGCAAAAAAGGCGAAAAGACCCTGCGGTCCTTTCGCCTTTCAGCGTGCGAAGTACACGGCTTATTGTTCGCCGCCGTAGGTCTCTTGCTTGTAAGTGGCGCGAATGACCTCCATGCGCCGCTTCACGGAAGGCTTGGTGAACGCTTGGCGTTTGCGCAATGCGCGAAGGGTGCCAGTGCGCTCGAACTTCTTTTTGAATTTCTTGAGCGCCTTATCGATAGGCTCGCCTTCCTTCACCGGGATGATCAGCATGGTCCTGTTTTCTGAATGGGGGCGCAAATATAGTTTTTTCGTGGATCAGTGCAATGTTTTGAGAGTTGGCATCTACAGACGGCAACAGTAGTCGGCGATCACCTACCCTCCCCTACCGCAGCACCTCCCTGCTGATCACCAGCTTTTGGATCTCAGAGGTTCCCTCACCGATCGTGCAGAGCTTGCTGTCGCGGTAGAACTTCTCAACCGGGAAATCCTTGGTATAGCCGTAGCCGCCGAAGATCTGCACGGCCTCCGTGCTGGCGTAGACACTGGTCTCACTGGCGTAGTACTTAGCCATTGCGCTTTCTTTTGACATACGCTCACCCTTATTCTTCATGTCCGAGGCCTGACGGATGAGCAGCTCGGAAGCTTCGATGCGCGTGGCCATATCAGCCAGTTTGAAACTGATGGCCTGGAATTCCGAGATGGGTTTCCCGAACTGGTGCCGCTCCTTGGAATAAGCAACACTGGCAGCGAGTGCGCCCTTTGCGATGCCGAGCGAAAGTGCCGCGATGCTGATCCGCCCGCCGTCCAACACCTTCATTGCCTGCTGGAATCCCTGTCCCACCTCGCCGAGCACATTCTCTTCCGGGATACGGCAATTATCGAAGATCACCTCCGCAGTCTCGCTGGCACGCATGCCGAGCTTGTTCTCTTTTTTGCCGCCTTTCATTCCAAGTGTTCCACGCTCCACCACGAAGGCCGTCATGCCCTTGTGGTCCAGCAGTTCGCCGGTGCGAGCGATAACCACCACCACATCACTGCTGATGCCGTGGGTGATCCAGTTCTTGGTCCCATTGATCACCCATTCCTTCCCCTCTTTCTTGGCGGTGGTGGCCATGCGCATGGCATCGCTGCCGGTACCAGCCTCGGTGAGGGCCCAAGCGCCGAGCCATTCGCCGGTGGCGAGCTTGGTGAGCCAGCGCTTCTTCTGCACGTCGTTTCCGAAGTACATGATGTGCCCGGTGCAAAGCGAATTGTGCGCGGCCACACTGAGGCCGATACTGCCGCAGACGCGCGCCACCTCCACGATCGTATCCACGTATTCATGGTAGCCTAGGCCCGCACCGCCGTATTCTTCCGGAACCAGAACGCCCAGCATGCCAGCAGGTCCGAAATGCTTCTTGAAAAGATCGATCGGCATGTGCTGGCTCTCGTCCCAGTCCATTAGGTTGGGCCGCACCTCGCGTTCAACGAGGTCGCGCACAGCCTGTGCGATCATCTGCCGGTTCTCAGTAGTGCTGAATTCCATGTTCAAGTAAAAACGCCGTTGGCGGCGGAATGGTGTAAGATCATCAGAGGATGCCGCGAATTTACGCTAGGCCGTCCCGGCACCTTATTCCAAGGTCAGGTATGGTGCTAGCCGGTCACGAATACTGTCCGTGACGAGGATACAGCCGGTGATCGCGTCCACAGTTGGAAAAGGTCCGTGCTGCTTACGATAGGCCACCATAGCGTTGGCCACCTTCCACCCTGCATAGGGATGAGGGCCTAGATCTTCCACGGTGCAGCTGTTCAAGTGGATCAACTTTACCATAGCTGGATCCAGAGTAAGGTGTGGCCGGATCCTTTCCACAGCATCCGGCTTGTCCCGCAGGACATAGACCTCGTTCAACTGATCCAAGCTCAAGTACCCGCCGAGTCTGTCACGATAGCGAATGATCGCCCGCGCGAAGGATGGGCCGATTCCACGCACGGTGACCAATGTTGTGCTATCCGCGCTGTTCAATTCCACCACCGCGTTGTGGTCTTCTCGTGCAAAGGACTTTCCTCCGTCCTTCCAAGACGCTGAATCCCGAGGAAAATGGTCTCGGTCGGCATAATTCTCCCATGTTTTTCGAGGAAGTGAATCGGGCAATTGGATGTACGGTTCCCACTGCGCAAACAGATCCGCATCCACCACGTGCATCTTGGCCACATCGCCCTTCACTCGGAATTTCCCACCATGTTCCTCAAAGCGATGGATGGCACCGGCTTGTCTCTCGCTAAGCCCGAGTTGGAGCCATTGCTCAGTTGGCAAGCCATTCGGATCGAAGGCGAAGAGTTGCACCCGATCATGCTTCGGCTCATGCCGATATTCCTTCTCCTTCACCTTGATGTTGTCCTGCAATTTTGACCAAGTGAGATGCAGGTCCTCCGCGTCCTCCACCGTTGCCGGCCTGATCCATTGTTCGTAGGTGACCCATCCAGCGGCGAGCAGACACATCGCGAGCAGGATCATGAGCCCGCGACGCTCACCGCGATGCACAGAAAAGATGTCCTTCAGGTCTTCCTTGAACGATCGGCGCCTGCGCGGTGGCATGGCTCAGGAATTCCGTTCGAGTTGATCACGCAACACAGCCAATCCGGCCTCGAAGCCGCGCGGCGCATAGCCCAACTCCCGCCGGGCCTTATCCAAGATGAAGCCGGTCACAGGTGGCCGTTTCGCCGGCTGGCCCAAACTATCACTCTTGATCGGGTTGACACTCGACGTGCTCAGGCCAAAGAATCGCCCGACGCGCTCTACCAATTCAAGAATGCTCATGCCATCCGGCCCACTAAGGTGAAAGATCCCTGAAGCGCCTTGCTTTGCGATGCGGATGCAGCCATCGGCCAGGTCCTCCGCCAGTGTGGGCATGCGCCATTGGTCATCCACAACATAGATCGGACTTCCCTTTTCCAAGGCGCCCTTCGCCCACAGCACAACATTGCTGCGACCAAGCTCCTTTGCGATGCCATATAGGATGATGGTCCGCGCGATGGCCCATTTGGCCAGATCGGCATTCTTCACAAGTGACTCGCCATCCAGCTTGCTCTGGCCGTAGACACTTAGCGGCCGCGCCTTGTCATCCTCGCGGTAAGGACCTTTCTCTCCATCGAAGATGAAATCGGTGCTGAGAAAGATGAAGTGGCTGCCATGCCTTTTGGCGGCGTTCACCAAGTGCTCGGTCGCAGTGATGTTCTGCAGTTTGCACGCATCGGGTTCCAGCTCACAAGCATCCACATTGGTCATCGCCGCGGAATGGATGACGACCTCCGGACGCAGCGCATCAAAAACGCGATCCACTTCCCCCTGCAGCGTGATATCCATGGACCGATAAAGCGGGCCAAGTGGATCAGCAGTACGATCGGGGCCGCGTGAGGAGGCGGTCAGTTCCACTTCAGGGTCGTTCCGAAGCGCGCTGATCAACTTCTGACCCAATAGCCCATTGCTTCCGGTGATCAATAGCCTCATGTGGGCGAAGCTATTCAACCGGCCCTGAATGTGAGTGGACCAACAACCAACGATGAAGCCGTTTCCATCGAAGGGGATCAAAGAGAGAGACCGACTACCCCATGAAGGGCGGTGTCTATCCGTGTCTATCCGCGTCCACTCGTGGTTTCTTCCCAGCACTTGGTGGACGCTTGTCCGGCATCGGCCCGCGCAAATGGATCACAAGACCATTGAGAAAATTGCGAAGTACTTGATCACCGGCAAGCTTGTAGTTAGGATGGTCCTCCTTTCGAAAAATGGCGCTCAACTCCGTGGTGGTCATCTTGAAATCCACCAAGGCGAGGATCTTCACGATCTCATCGTCGCGCAACTTCAACGCCACACGAAGTTTTTTGAGGATATCGTTGTTCGTCATGGCAGCCACTCACCACTCCCACACAGTACTCCGCTTGGCAAAGGGATGCTTGATGCGCTCCTTATGCTGCAGCATAAAGGCCATGATCAGATAGATGACCAGATTGAGGCCGGCTGTGATAAAGCTGAGGTAAATGAAACTGAGCCGCACCTGCTCGGTCTTGATGTTCAGCTGATGCGCCCACCATTCGCAAACACCGAAGGCTCGGCGTTCGAAGAAGGTCTTGATGCGGTCGATCATGGTGCGGACGGGACCGGGTGGCAACGCTTGTGAAGCTGGGCTCCGATGGCGCAAAATAAGCAACGGCGCTCGGAACAGTAGCGATCTTTAAGTTCTATCAACGCTTGACCGCTTGCGGCGCTATCCGTCATTAGTCCTAACGCAGCCCATCCGTCGAGAATAGAGTTCCGCTCGGGCGGCAAGCGCTCCAGTAGTTGTAAGGCTCTGTCCATGGATGGTTGATGGCCGCGGATCCTGCCCATTGCGAAGAGGAAAGGCGCCAACGTGTTGATGACCAGCCCAGCAGCGGCGGCATCCCCCAAGCGCTTTGATCGCACTATGGAAGTCCGGTCAAAACGATAGTGGTCCTTCCAATACCCTCCAGCCTCCACATTCAATGCGTTGATGATGTGTTCAGGATCATCCGCTTCGGTCACACTCTCCAGTAGATCCGGTAGGACTTCGACCAAAGCGGCGAGCTGGGCAATGCGTATCGTGGGGAAGTTGGAAGGCCGCATCCGGCCTGTTTTCCACGCCACGGCAGGCATGGGCCGCAGCCCATGAAGATGCGCCAAAAGGCGATATTCGGTCTGCAAATTCCGAGGGTGATCATCCGTGAACTCACCCTCCAGCAGTCCGGATTGCCCGAATAGTAGGGCCTCCGTCCGCAACGTATCACCACGATACCGTTGCAGAAACTTTCCGGGCAGCACGTTGGCCAGCATGGCGAAGGCCTCCGTATTCATCTTGAAGCCAAAACCTCGCAGCAGCATGTGGTGAAAGGTCTCTGAAGGGTCATTGCCAAGCCGCTTGTAGAGTGCTTCCACTTCCAGTGTCTTTCGCTCCAAGCGTTCCACCATCAGGCGTTCCAACCAGGATCGTACACGGTCCTGATCTACATGGTGCAGGTCCTTTGCACAGGGCACCCAACCTTCGTCGCGCATCAAGCGATGGTGCAAGGCCACGTTCGCCTCATTCAATCGCGCCCGCAACTCGACCGTGGGCGGCATGTTGCCTTCTTCCGTGCGCACGTCCTGGTCGTGCACGTACACGGCGTGAAGGATCACGTTGTTGTATGCGGGGTCGAGCTGATGCCCGTGGGCATTCCATTCGCTCGCGCGCCGATGGATCTCTACACTGCCGGCCCAGAGTTGCTCGCCGATAGTGATCCGTGCGTCTTTCAGGTCGGGCCCGCTACCATGCTGTATGCGGCCAGCGTGCATCACTTCCAAAGGCCGTCCATCAGTGGTACAAAGCCCGTTGGCATCATACAGACCAGCCTCCCAAATGAACTGCAGGAACTCCTCTCCGTAGGGAAAAGCCGGGTCGAGAAGTATATCTGTTGTGATCACATTTTCAGCCACAGAGGGGCTGACCACTTCTTTGGCAAACAGTTCCATTGACGGGAATTTGGGCAATAGCGACCCGCATAAGGTAGCATTCCAAAAGCACCTCTTGAAGGAACTCAGATCACGCCCTTGGCGGCAAGCGCGCGTTCCATCGTCCGTTGCAGGGCTATGGCCGCGCTGCGAGCCATGGGCAGCGCTTCATTGTCCTTACCAGCGTAAAGGATCCCCCGCGAACTATTGATCAACAGACCACCATCGGCAGTGATACCCTGTTCCAGCACCGCTTGCAGATCTCCTCCTTGTGCCCCCACACCAGGCACGAGAAAAAAATGGTCTGGTGCCATGGCTCGAGCATCACATAACACCTCGGGCCGGGTCGCGCCAACAACGAACATGATCTCCGTCGTCGTGCCCCATTCCTGCACCTTCTCCATCACTTTCTCAAAAAGTCGATGCTGTCCATCCTCCAGACGCAGGAACTGGAAATCCATCGCGCCTTCGTTACTCGTAACGCCAAGCACGATGGCCCATTTGCCGGAACGCCCTAAGAATGGTTTCACACTGTCATGGCCCATGTATGGCGCTATGGTCACAGCGTCGCACTCGAGCAGATCAAAGTAGGTTTCAGCATACTTCCGGGCAGTGTTGCCGATATCCCCACGTTTAGCGTCCGCGATTATCATACAGTTGCCAACGCTACGGATGTATGCGATCGTACTCTCAAGATCGCGCCAGCCAGCCGAGCCATTGGCCTCATAGAAAGCCAGATTCAGTTTGTAGGCTACAGCAAGGTCGTGAGTGGCCTCTACGATCGCATGGTTAAAGGCCCGCACCGGATCGTGCAGTTCACGGAAACGGTCCGGTAGCAAGTGCTCCTCCGTATCCAGACCCACGCAGAGCAGGCTCCGTTTGCGCTTGATAATATGGACCAGTTCCTCACGTGTCATGCGGTCGCGAAGTTCGCATGTAGAGGCCTTATTCACGAAGCAGTCGATCAATCTGCAAGGCCTTCCTTCAATTTTTCTGTGCGATCAGCCAGTTGCAACGCATCGATAATGGCTTGCAAGCCCCCGTCCATCACCTCGGATAAGTTGTGGACAGTAAGCTCAATGCGGTGGTCGGTGATGCGACTCTGCGGATAATTGTAGGTGCGGATCTTCGCGCTGCGATCGCCACTGGCCACTTGACTTCGGCGATGTGCGGAGACCTTCTCCTCCTCCGCACGGATCTTTTCGTCATATAGTTTATTCCGCAACATCTGCATGGCCTTTAAGCGGTTGCCCAACTGGGACCGGTCGGTCTGGCACATCACCACGATGCCCGTCGGAATATGGGTGAGGCGCACCTTGGTCTCCACCTTGTTCACATTCTGCCCGCCTGCACCACCGCTGCGTGCCGTCTCCATCTTCACATCACTCTCCTTCACCTCCACGTCATACTCCTCCACTTGCGGCAACACCACCACGGTGGCCGCGCTGGTGTGGATCCTTCCACTGGCCTCGGTGCGCGGCACCCGCTGCACCCGGTGAACCCCGGCTTCGAACTTGAGTGTTCCATAAGCACCAGCACCTTCCACGTTGACCACCACTTCCTTGTAGCCCCCTGCGCTGTTCTCACTCATGTCCGCCAATTCCATCTTCCAGCCCTTCCCCTCGCAATAGCGAGTATACATCCGATATAGATCGGCCGCGAAGATGCCGGCCTCATCGCCCCCGGTGCCCGCGCGGATCTCCATGGTGCAGTTGCGATCGTCATTGGGGTCCTTCGGTACGAGCAGCAACCGTACCTCCTCCTCCATAACTGTAAGGGTCTCACGCAACATCGTACGTTCTGTGCGGACCATCTCCAGCATTTCAGGGTCCTTCTCGGAACGGAGCATCTCCTCCACACCGTGCAATTGCTCAGTGGAACGGCGATAGCGTTCGTATGCGTTGTCCACCGGCTCCAGATCGCGGTACTCGCGGTTCAGGTCCACGAAACGCTTCCGGTCCGCGATCACATCGGGATCGGCCAATTGCTTGCCCACCTCCTCGCGGCGGTCGTGGATAGCGGAGAGCTTGGTGAGAAGGTCACTCATGCGAATGACGGTACCCGATGGATCTGAAGAAGCGCAGATGAACGCAGGCATTGCTTCGCCCTAGCGCTTCGCGAATGTGCGTGAACGCGGATGAACCAGTATATGCCGATGACGCAACGATCGTCGAGTTAGTTAGCCCTCGGCCCTGAATGGCGCTGGTACCCATCCTCGATCAGGAGGTATAGGTGAAGGTGCCGGACGGCGCAGTAAGGACCACCTCCTTGGCAGACGCGCCTTCCACTCTGCCAATGATCTTGGCATCGATGCCAAAGCTTTGCGAGATCGAGATGATCTCCGAGGCCTTGGACCGCGGCACATAGAACTCCAATCGGTGCCCCATGTTGAACACGCGGTACATCTCCTTCCATTCAGTGCCGCTCATTCGTTGGATCGCTGCAAAGAGAGGTGGAACAGGGAACAGGTCCTCTTTTATGATGCGCAGGCCTTCGATGAAATGCAGCACTTTGGTCTGTGCGCCACCGCTGCAATGCACGATGCCATGGATCTCCTTCCGCATGGTCGAAAGGATCTTCCGTACCACAGGCGCATAGGTCCGAGTGGGCGAAAGGACAGCTTTGCCGAAGTCGAGCGGCGTGTCTTCCAAACGATCGGTCAACTGGGCCTGCCCGCTGTAGACAAGGTCTACCGGTGTTCCGGGATCGAAGCTTTCAGGGAATTTCGTTGCGAGCTCCTTCGCGAACACGTCATGCCGCGCACTGGTCAGTCCGTTACTGCCAATGCCGCTGTTGTAGCTGTCCTCATAATTGGCCTGTCCGTAGCTGGCGAGTCCGACCACCACATCACCGGCTGCGATGTTGG
>JBEPUG010000124.1:0-10394 GCA_041691695.1 Flavobacteriales bacterium | reverse complement strand
ATAAGAGACAGCTTCCCATCTGGTCCAGCATCAGTGGGAAGAGCTTTTGCGAAGCAAGCGTATGGCTGATCTTGCCAGCTTCGATAAGGTCGATCAACCCCGAAAGGCGTTGGGCCGCGACAGGGAATTCCGAGATGGTCAGGCCTTTCTCATTCACCCACGAACGCACATCGCCCATCACCCAGTTCGCCGCTGTCTTCCATGGTTTCTTGCCATTGGAGAGGGCGACCTGCTGCACGAGGTCCTCGTAGTAGAGCGCCGTGGCCTTATCGTCCGTGAGCATCCCCGCGTCGTAGGCGCTCAGTCCGAACTCCCCCGTGTACTTCAACCGCAGCTCACGTGGGAGCGGTGGCATCGTCTTCCGTACGGCCTCCTTCTTCGCTTCGCTCACTGTCAACGGCTGAATGTCCGGCTCGGGGAAGTAGCGATAGTCGTGGGCCATCTCTTTGCTGCGCAATGAAGTAGTGATGCCTTTCGCCGCTTCGAAGTTGCGCGTCTCCAAGGCGATAGTTCCGCCCGCGTCCAACACTTCCGATTGCCGCTGCGCTTCGTACTCGATCGCGCGCTGCACGTTCTTGAAGCTGTTCATGTTCTTCACCTCGGTGCGCGTTCCGAAGGAGGTGCTTCCCTTTGGCCGAAGACTGATGTTGGCGTCGCAGCGCAGGCTGCCTTCCTCCATGTTGCCGTCGCAGATGTCGAGGTAGCGTACCAGACGGCGCACTTCCACGAGGTAGTCGTACGCCTCTTGCGAAGCGCGCATCACGGGCTCACTCACGATCTCCACTAGCGGCACACCCGCGCGGTTCAGGTCGATCAAGGTGTAGAAGGGGTCCACATCGTGAATGCTCTTTCCGGCATCCTCCTCCATGTGGATGCGGGTGAGTTCGATCGCCCTCTCACGGCCGTCCGGCATGGTGATCACGATCGCTCCACCGGTGCAGATTGGCGTTGTATCCTGAGTGATCTGATAGCCCTTCGGTAGATCGGGATAGAAGTAGTTCTTGCGGGCGTAGTGCATCCGAGGTGCTATGGTGCATCCGCAGGCGAGGCCTAGTTTGATAGCGTGGTCGATCACCGTTCTGTTGGGAACGGGTAGCGTGCCAGGCAGGCCCAGCGACACCGGACCGACAAGCGTGTTGGGCCGGTCGCCGTATCCGTTAGCATCGCTGGAATAGGCCTTGCTCTTGGTAAGCAATTGCGCGTGGACCTCAAGCCCCACAACGAGTTCCCACTTATCGCTCCAGCGCGGAGCCGCCACTTTGCTGCTTGTGTTGTCCACCTTCATCATTCACCGGTGCTCAGGAGGCCGGTCGTTCGGGGCACAAAGGTGCGACTCGGACGCCTATCACCATTCACCTATCACTAATCACCTATCACCATCCACCGATCACCAACACTCAACTCGCCGCCACCATTTCCCGCATGATCAATGTCAGGCTGGGCTCCGCGTTCTCGGCCACACGTTGCACCATCTCGTGCGTGGTCTTCTGGATGCGGCCTTCCACGCCCATGTCGGTGATCACGCTCATGGCGAAACAAGGCAGGTCCATCTGCCGAGCGGCGATCACCTCCGGCACGGTGCTCATGCCAACCACGTCTCCACCGATGATGCGCACATAACGATATTCAGCAGGTGTCTCCAACGTGGGGCCGGTCAGCCCTACATAGGTGCCTGTGCGCACGCGGATATTGTTGTCCTTGGCGATCGCTTGTGCCTTGGCGATCATGGCATGGTCATAGGGTTCGCTCATGTCCGGGAAACGCGGCCCGAACTCATCGATATTCCTTCCGATCAGCGGGTTCGGGAAAAGGCAGATGTGGTCGTTGAGGATCATCAGATCGCCGGTCTCGTAGCTGGGATTGAGGCCCCCGCAGGCATTGCTGACGAAGAGTCGCTGGATACCGAGTAGCTTCATCACGCGCACGGGTAGGATCACTTCGGGCATGGTCCATCCTTCGTAATAGTGGAAGCGGCCCTGCATCGCCACCACGGGCTTCCCACTTAACAGCCCGAAGAGCAGTTTGCCCGGGTGTCCTTGCACGGTGCTCAAGGGAAAGTCCGGTATGTCCACATACGCGATGCTGAACTTCACGTCTATCTCCGAGCCGAGGCCGCTAAGGCCTGTACCGAGGATGATGCCCGTCTCGGGGATGAAGCCGTCGGTGGCCTTCTTCAGATGTTCAGCGATACGTTGGATGCGTTGCAACATGGGTGCGGATAAGCGCCTCGAAAGCGTGTGGTTCGTTGAGGATGAAAGCCCGAATGCCGATCACTGCGATGGGCAGGCCTTCCAATGGACCGGAGATCAATGCGGGTCCAAGTCGGGCAGCATCTTTCTCCGTGGTGATCAGTGTTTTTTCACCGGTGGCGAATGTATCGAAAAGCCGCGCCAGCCGCTGTTGATCAGCGGGCGTGAAGATGTGATGATCACCGAAGGACAAATGCCGTACATGCTCAAAAACTGTTGTCACATGAGCGACCAGCTGCCTGCTATCGGCGATGCCGGTGAAGAGCAAAGCGGAAGTGCCGACACCTGCGGGCACCGTCATCGTGCTGTCGATCAAGGAATGGGGCGCGGTGTATTCGATGCTGCTGAAAAAGAGCGGCTGTTCCATGTCCATCCCCAGCTGTTGCCGCCAGTGATGCTGCTCTTCGGCCGTGGGGAGTGAGGGGCACTTCGTCACCACCACGACATCGGCCTGCCGGGCGCGGAATGGCAGGTCGCGAAGATTTCCAGCTGGGAGCAAGTGATCGCGGAACCATGGCCGTTGCCAAGTGGTGAGTACGATGTTCAGTCCGGCTTTCAAGGCCCGATGCTGAAACGCATCGTCAAGCACTACGGCGCGGACATCCGGCACCAGCGCTTGTATCGTTTCCAATCCAGCCACACGGTCGGCACCCACAAAGACGCGCACACCGGTGAACTTCCGCTTCAGCATGAGCGGCTCATCGCCGACAACGCGGCCATCATCCATCTGCCGCACCTCATGGAAGCCTCTGCCAGTTCGCCCATAGCCCCGGCTTAATGTCGCTACTGGACCCGCTGGGTCGTTGCCATTTCCTTCCAAAAGCGTCCGCAATACCAGTTCCACGTGCGGTGTCTTCCCGGTGCCGCCCAGGGCGATGTTGCCCACCACAATACTCGGAACGCTCGTTGCTACGGAAGACAAGGCGGCGCTATCGAAAAGGCCATGACGAATGCGCAACACCATGGCATAGAGCCAAGATAAAGGCAGCAGCAGCAGGCGTAGTGCATACATCGGCGCCAAAGATGGTCATGGTGATCATTCGACCCATCGGAGACCTTGACGAACTGAATCGGAGTCGGAGCGCCTCTTGTGCATTGGGCCATTTTCTAATGTGCTCGGAAGCCCCGATAACCAAGAAGATCATGTTGGACCCCATACTTAAGAACAGGCTGCAGGTGTATCAGCATATGTGGTTTTGATCAAACGGTTTCCGCATTGGCTGGTTTGTGCGAATGCTTATCGGTCCCCAAGGCCGATCGGTCGAAATGATCGTGTCCGAACCATATGCCCGCCTAGTTTCGCACGCCTTGTTGAGGGCCATGCAATTTTCCTGGTCTGGATCAAGCCGAACCATCAGCTCCATTTCCCCGTGATCAACCTGACTTCCGTTCGTGCAAACCTCCAGCGGTTCACGGTTACAATTCTCGTTCTTCTAGGAAGTGTATCCGCTCAATTTTGCGTAGCCGGATCGCCGGGCATCATTGATCTTAGTGCCGACTATGGCATTACAGAAGCGAACGGATCGCTTCCTGTCGCCGAGGTGTTAATGGGCCCTGATGTGGTGAAGGCTACTTTCCCGATTTGGTATGCCCAATGGGCCAAAGATGGACATGCCGAGGCTGAACTTATGCGACTCTCTTATCTGGTGTGTGCCTGGAATGACGCTGTTGCTCGTCTCCAGCTGAAGGATCCCGCGTTCCAAGGCAAGGGTCAGGTGCACATCCCAACCGGCCGCTATCTGGTCAATTATCCGCTTCATCTCGTCAGTGGAATGTTCCAGGGGATCGATACGGGTGAAAAGATCGCTACGACGTTGGTGATGGATCAGCAACATTGGATGGGTGACGAGGCTCGCTTGCTTGAAGCGTTGCCCGCCGTGATCAAGGATGACGACAATGACATAGAGGTATCTGGCCTAGCATTGGAATCGGGAATAGAGAATGGCCCTTCCACAGGGATATGGATCGATGCGCCGGATATCCAAGTCCATTTTTCCCACCTGTCCTTCAAGGGATTTGGAACTCAAGCAGTACTCCTTGCCGAAGTGGGCAACGCAGGATTTTCCAATGTGAAGTTCCGCAGCAATACTTCAGCCGTTTCCATGCTCGGTTGCAATGGCCCTGAACTGATGTTCACGAATATCGCTGCTACGGACAACGGAACTCTTTTCCGACTGGGGGCTTGGGGAAATGTCACTCCCCATGGTCGTATCCTAGGCGGTGCTATTACCATAGCGAATTCGGTTCTTCCATTGAAGGATAGCCCACACGATCGTTTGGTCGATGCCGATGGATCGGTGGACATTGATTTGGAGCATGTCACACTGTATTTCATCGGCTTGGCCCCAACACCTTTATGCGAGGTCCGCAACAGCACGGCGGATTCCAGGATCTCAATTACGGGCTTACGATCCATGGGTGGGCTGAGGACCATTGTAAAGGACGGAACGACAGGACGCACCTATCCACGAACCGATCCGCGCGCCCATGCACCATTCAACATTTGCTGGACACCCGGACTTCCAGAAGGTCCCTTGCCTGAAAATTGCAATGGAAGCTTGGCGGCTAATGGTTCGGGCTCAGCTGGTAGTGAACATGCAGGACATCCGGAGGGGACGCTGCGTTCAGGCTCTGCCGGGATCTCCATCGGCGCGGAAACAGGGGCGGTGCTCCCTTCACTTGAGCATGGTTACAACTGCAGTAGTTTGTTCTCAGTATCAGCTGGGAGTGACACCTCATTGCAGAACGCGGTGTCCCAACTCGCACCGAAGATCCTGCGATTCCCTGGTGGCACGTTGGCGAATTTTTATCATCCCTCCGGGCTCGGCTATGGTGTGAAAGCTTCGGACCTCGTTGCTGTGCAAGGGACTTCGGTCTATGATAACATGGAGCAATCCTATCTTGGTGAACAGGCGGATATCGCGGCAGGGACGGTTTCTGGTAATTACATCCAAGATATTATCGACCTAGCGACTGCAACAAACAGCTCAGTACTCTACGTGGCGAATCTGTTCTCCGGTACGGTAGCGGAAATGGCCGGAGCCTTGCATGCGTTGGTCAATGCGGGTGTGACCATTGCCGGCGTGGAGTTGGGGAACGAAAGCCACCTGTCCGCTTATCAGTCCCGTTTCGGTTCAGTTCAGAATTACCTGACCGTAGCAGGTCCATACGCGCAAGCCATCTCTGCACAATTCCCTGGCGTGAAGATCGGATTGGACGGTTACCCGCCGGGAATATTGAAGGACCTCGGACCTGGTGGAACGCAGCACGCGCTCGACTGGAATGTCGCGGTTTCTGATGCATCCTTTGGCGATGCGTTGATCATTCATTGCTATTCCCGACCCACAGCCTGCAGCCAAACCGGTATCGTTCCCAATTTTGTGTGCGGCGCCGACTTCAGCCAAACCTATGCGAACGCGAAGCTTCCTGTCGCATTGGACGAATTGGCAGGTCTGGGATCAAAGTCGATATGGATCACGGAGTGGAATATCGACGGCGATTACTCGCATTACGGCAACTCCGTATCACAGGCCATGTTCTATGCGGACATGTCGCTGACCATGGCGGAGCAACCCAAAGTATTGATGAGCGCCTGCCACAATCTGATGTCGTGGGATACAGGCTATAACATCATCAAGAAGGGGGGGCAAGGGGATTCCCCGCAGATCAATTTTTACAGTAGCCTGCTGATGAATGACTTGTATTTGCCCGGGAATAAGATGCAGGAAAGCACGGCGGATGGCTTGGACAATGTTCGGACATTGGCCTTTCTCACTTCGGATGGGACGAAGCAACATCTTTATTTGCTCAATCGCTCCGGAGTAGCGCAAGACCTATCCGGTTTTGACGGTACCGCCACCAATGTTAGTATGTCGGCTTTGGGAGGGATCGACATAGCAGCTGGGACCGGACCGAATGCTGCACGGCCCAGCGGTGATGAGAGCACTGTATTATCCACGATCTCGGATATCCATCAGGTCACCCTACCTCCTTATGGGGTGGTGCATCTCTCGTGGACGCCAGCTCCCGCGCAATCAGCGGAAGCACCTGTATGGAAGACCACATTCTCTGGTACTGACGGATGTCGATTGGTAGCTAACGCTGGCAGCGACGTTATACAGGCGAATCTGGGAAAATGTGCAACGATCGGCAGCGGAAGCATTTCCACCTCTTCGACCAGTTCCTTTATAGCCTCCATCACAGTGAAGAAAGTGATGCTGCTCGGGGTAACATTTGCTCAGACCACAAATGGGAAATGGATAAATGGTCGGGCCAAATTCATGGGTGGGAGTGGCCAGATAGAGGATCCCTTCACCGGCCAAGTTCTGGCAACTGTTATGGCAGGCACGTATTACCCGCAACTGACATTGGAATTCACCCAACCTGTGCCGTTAACATCATTGATAGGTAGGTCCAACGGAGCTTCGGGTACGGCTCTCATGACGATCGAGGCCATGCGCCTCTTTCCCTAGAGATCGGACATAGGTGAACTCAGGCGCGCTTTCGATGAGGGTCGCGTGGAAAAGTATCTAGTACCGGAGAGACCTGATCAGTTTGTCGGGCGCTCTCACGTGCTGGTTACAGAACCGTGATCCTTGAATGCCAGCTGTATTCAACGAAGCCGGTTATTAATGAACTGCAACACCGCTTTGCCCTTTAAGGTCTCCCCTTGGGCTTCGGGACTCAAAGCAGCAGTATTGCTTTTCTTGGATGGATTGTACAAAACTTGATCGAGGAGATAATCCCCCGGCAAGAGATGCTTGAGGATGTTCTTGTAGTGTTGGATCGAGATCTCACCGGCTTGCTGCGTATCCAAACTTGGATCGATCACTCCGGCCTCGGTGATCGCAATATGCCTTCCGCTCGGTAATTGCTTGCGTACACGGTCGATCTGGTCATAGTCAAAGCCGCTAATATCCCCTGCGCCGCGGAGATACAGGTGAAGGGTAGCATTCAACTGTTTGTTGGCGTATTTGTTGTTTATGGCATCCGCCACCACCTCATTCCAATGCATCAGGAGATCATTGGCCTTTTGTTGGTCCGGTTTGGAGGGAGCAAAGATCAGATAATAGGGAAGGTTGAACCGGTCCAACTCTTTCCAGAACTTCGGCAGGATGTCATTTACATACGATTCGGCTGTCACCTTGCTCGTTACTTCCGGCTTGCTTAGGTCCCCCTTTGCATATTTAGGTAGGTAGTATTCGTTCATCATCTCCAGCATGTCGAAATGAGCTCCGGCATCCAGCCATCGTTGGATCTCTCCGGCCTGGTCGACTGGGCTGTCATTGCCATTCACCACATAGATGAAGTGGATGCCTTGCCGCTTTTGGACGTCTGTCCACGCCTTTATCATACTATCGCTCCAGCCCGTGGAGGAAGTCGTCTGTGAAATGGTCCCTCCTGTCACTCGGACGACGATATCCTTCTTTATGTCCGTATTGTTTATTTGGTCGAAGAATTTATTCACGTACGCGGTTTGCTGATCGGCATCTACCGAGCCTTTTGCATTGAACCCGAAATAGGGATGGTTCCATCCACTTGTATCTTGAGGCTCTGGACCTGGATCTACTTGTGAAGTTGATGGCGCTCGTTCGCTACGATCCTTTTCGCGAACGGGATGTCCGCAGCGCATGGCAGGTACTCCGGCGAGGAGCATGGACAGGAACGGAATGGTTACCCATTTCATGTGTGACGAGATTTTCGTTGATCTAAGTGCACCGATGTGATTTTGCCATGGATGATCTTGGCAAGGGATCCCGAGTCGAAAAGTTCATTCTATAATGAACTTTTTTGTCATTAGTACCTGATTGGTCCTATTGAGATAGGTGATCAAATATAGTCCAGCTGGCAGTTGGGATTGCTGGGTGAGGATGTTCCGCTGTGAGAAGGGAGTGCTTTCCACCGGCTGACCAAGTGCATTGTAAATGATGATGTGGTCGATAGATCCCGCGTCGGGCATGTCCATCGTGGTAGGCGCATGGTCATTGATCCCGGTAGGGGCGTATTCCCCTTCCTCAATAGACAATATTTGATCCACATCTTGATCATGAAGGACATCTACGATCCCGCTTGGCCAATACACGGTGATCTCGCTGACATCCGTTGCGTTCCCAAGTCCGAAATGCACACGATCGTCATCCTGGCTTGCGGTGTGGATGCCTCCTGTCATATTACCCACCTGTGAAACACCGTTGGCTTCAACAACGATGCGCGCTCCAAAGCCATCGGCATTACTCACAGTTCCATTCAGGTCCAAGGTGATCCAATGATTCGTATTGCCCATGTTCTGATAGAGGTCAATACCGGCACTATCCAAGAAGAAGCTCGTGGATCCATTGGTTACGAGAAGGTCAAGGAATCCATCATTATTGAAGTCGCCTGAGGTCACAGCGTCACCGACGCCAGCTACATCCCCCTTCGTTCCCCAACCATTTTCATGGACTGTGAATGTCCCGTTTCCGTTATTTTCATACACATGGTCCTTTCTATTTGCAGCTCTACCCGTGGCCATTACTATCAAGTCGTTGTCCATGTCATTGTCAAAATCACCGGATGTTACACTTATGGAATACTCATCGAGCATGAATGCTGAGTCAGTTGATTCGACAAATTGATAATTCCCTTGATTTATTAATAGGAGGTCCCTAGATTCTTCCCCAGGTTGTGGATTACTTGATGTTGAAAAATTAGTGATCGAGGAACTGGATTTGATCTGCATGATGATGGTCGTTCCGCTCGTCGTGGCGGCAAGTTTAAATTTCCACACTCCATTTGGAAGCAAGCCGAAAGAGCAATTTATTCCGGGATCGGTATTTGTCAGGGGCAATTGGAATCCATGGACGTAATAGGAGTCCGGGCTTAGTGTTATCCAATGGAAGGCAGAGCCCGGATCACTGGTGATATTATTGGCCGTGGAATCGTTTCCGATATGCACATTGAACGGCACGTTCGTCGTTGTCAATATGGATACCACGATACTGCCATCAGTCGTAAAGGTGCCCTCACATGGGTTCTCATTTGACGATATGCGACAAGAGGCTTGGATAACGGAATCATTGAATTGCTGGATATCTGTCGCCTCGGTCAACCCTCTCGCCACGAAGATGTCCGGAAGAAGGTCGCCGTTGAAATCCGCGATATTTATGTCGGTAATGTTGGGGATATACAAATGATCTACTTGCGTCATAATTCCATCGAGGCCAATACTGAAAATTGTCAAACTGTCAAAACTGGCCACTATCAGGTCGGCCCGGTTGTCACCATTCAGATCGGAAATGGAACTGGATACGCTATATGGTGTAGAGAGGCCGGACGTTGAACTGGCACTATATGCAGAACCCGGGTCCGCGAGCATCAGGGAAGTCCCCACTCCAATGGGATTGCTGGGTTGGTCATTGTTGATCACCAGATCGGTCACCCCATCATTGTTCACATCCAGGCATGTGCTTTGCCTGCCTCTACTTTTATTCAAAGCGAGATTCTCCTCGTCAGCATGATCTACAAGATCGGTACCACCATCATTTCTGAGGAAAACGTTTTTCTTGGTTCCCCCATTAACAAGCAGCATATCCTTGTCACCGTCATTGTCATAGTCAAAGAAAACACCACCATGAAAATCAGATTGACCACCATCATCCAAGGAATAAATTGTACCATCGAATAGTCCACCCCCAAGGTTAAGGAAGATCCGAATACTATCATTTGTAAAGAAAGGCTCAGCGCTGTTTTGATGGCAGGACAAATAGAGGTCCATCAATCCATCGCCATTGATATCTCCCCATGATGAGCCATAGGTTCTCCCTTGATAGTTGAGGCCACCGATTGTTGATACATTCTGAAACTGGACCTGAGCGGTCGATTTCAAGATCATGAAAGTGCTTAAAATTAGGAAGGTCGTGCGCATGGTCTAAAAGAAAGGTGCATAAGGCCTACGAACAGGCAAAACTAGCAAGGGTACAACCGGAACGCAAGCTGGCCTCGCAGGCACAGGGACGGCAGGAAGGTTCGAACACTGCGGTCCGCTGGATCTGATATTATGAAATGCGGTGGAAGGAAATTATCATACAGGTGAAGGTTCAATAATGAGCAATGATGGATTTGCCGTTGATATCCATGTCAATTTGTCTTTTAGATATGGTCCACGGC
>JBEPUG010000123.1:0-10424 GCA_041691695.1 Flavobacteriales bacterium | reverse complement strand
ACCTTGAGCAGTGTGTTGTCCATGTCGCGATCAAACACCGCTGCGCTCTGTTCGCACAACGGAACCACAGCGACAGGGGTCGACCGGTCCTGCAGATCGCCAGTGCCCAACTGCGCATGGTTATTCGAGCCCCAAGACCACACCGAGCCATCGCTGCGACGTGCCAAGCAGTACGCGTTACCCGCTTCAATGAACACAATACCCGTTGGGGTGCTGGCCTGTATGGGGACATTGCTGTCCACCGTGGTCCCGTCCCCCAGCACACCGGTGAAATTCCGTCCGCAGGTCCATACCGTGCTATCCGCCAACAGCACGGCGGAGAATTCGTAGCCCGATGCGATGACCATCGCGCTCCCAGGCAAGGGCATCTGGACCGGCACATTGCTATCCGTGTTCGACCCAATGCCCAGCACGCCATAGCCGTTCCAGCCCCAGCACCATACCGTGCCATCACTGCGCAAGGCCATGGAATGGGACCGCGATGCCGAGATCGCGATCACACTATCGAGGCCAAGCACTTGGACGGGCGTGTTCTGGTTGGCCGTATTCCCATTACCGAGGAAACCACTGATGTTATTGCCCCAACCCCATACGGTACTATCGTTGCGCAGTGCCATGCTGTAATCGAATCCAGCAGCGATCGCGGTCATGTTGGTCAAGCCACTTACCTGAACAGGCACGTAAGAATCCGAGTTGGTGCCATCACCCAATTGCCCGTAGTAATTGTAACCCCAATCCCAAACCGTACCGTCCGTGAGCAAGACCATGCAATGGAGTCCACCTGCTGAGACCGCGGAAGCACTACCAATGCCGTTGACCTGCAAAGCGGTCATACTCGGAGTGGTGTTCCCGTTCCCCAATTCCCCGTAGCTGTTCTCCCCTCTGCTCCAAACATTCCCATCCGCGGTCAAGGCGAGTGCGAAACTCCCCTGACTCATCGAAACCGCCACCACTTGGGTAAGGTCGATCACACTGACGGGCAGAAGGTGCTGTATAGCCGTGCCGTCGCCCAAAACACCGAAGCTATTGTCGCCCCACGCGTTCAGCGTACTATCCGAGCAGATCGCGAAAGATGAATAGGTGCCGGCGCTCAAGCGTTGCGCATGAAGATGCAAGGTCGAGGATAGCACTAGAAAAAAGAGGAGGAGACGCGCGTTCATGCTATTTGATCGGTGCTGGAAACCAAGTAAATGAGGTCCTCTGCTGCGGCCGATGGACATACGAAGCTAGTGGCGGTCCCGGGTGGCCTATTCTGCTGTTCGTAAGTAGATCACCACAGAAACAAGCAGCGGTCCATTCAACCTTGGGCCAGCCAATGGACAGTAACGGACTACAATGGACGGGCGGAGCGCCGTCCATTGTAGTCCATTCGCAACCTATAGCCACGGTTAACTTAGCCGCTCCCGCCTTCTTCGGGATGAAACAGATGCAACTACACAACTACATCGCCGGCCAATGGGTCGCTGGTACCGGTAAGCAGGCCGAACTTCTTGACGCCTCCACCGGCGAACTCATCGCCACCACCAGCAGCGGCGGACTCGACTTCGGCGCGATGCTCCACTACGCCCGCGAGGTCGGCGGACCTCCGCTGCGGAAGATGACCTTCCCTGAGCGCGGACGCATGCTGAAGGCCCTCGCCATGCACCTCATGGACCGCAAGGAGGAATTCTACCAGGTGAGCTACAAGACCGGCGCCACCAAGGCCGACAGCTGGGTGGACATCGAGGGCGGCATCGGCAACGTGTTCGCCAACGCCAGCCTGCGGAAACAGCTCGGCAACATGCCCTTCTATGTGGATGGTCCGCCCGTGCTCACCAGCAAGGGCGGCAGCTTCATGGGCCATCACATCATGGTGCCCAAGGAAGGCGTGGCCGTGCACATCAACGCGTTCAACTTCCCTATCTGGGGCATGCTGGAGAAGTGCGCCGTGAACTGGATGGCCGGGATGCCCGCCGTGGTGAAGCCCGCCACCGTTACCAGCTACCTCACCGAAGCGATGGTGAAGGCGATCGTCTCTTCCGGCATCTTGCCGGAAGGCGCTCTTCAGTTGATCGTCGGTAGCGCCGGTGATCTCCTCGATCACGTGGAAAGCCAGGACGTAGTGACATTCACGGGCAGCGCAACTACAGGCCGCATGCTGAAGGTGCATCCGCGCATCATCGCCGAGAGCGTGCCCTTCAACATGGAGGCCGACAGCCTCAACAGCATCGTCCTCGCCCCGGATGCCGTGCCCGGCACGCCGGAGTTCGACCTCTTCGTAAAAGAAGTGGGCCGCGAGATGACGCTGAAGTGCGGCCAGCGCTGCACCGGCGCGCGCCGGCTCCTCGTCCCGGAGAACCTCGTGGAGGACGCACAGATCGCCATCGGGAAACGCCTCGGCGGCACCGTGATCGGCGACCCGCGCGCGGAAGGTGTAAGGATGGGCGCGCTCGCCGGCCCCACGCAACGCAAGGAAGTGCGCGAGCAGCTCGCCAAGCTGATGCAAGGCAGCGAGGTCGTCTACGGCGATCCCGAGCAGGTCAGCGTTACCGGAGCGGATGCGCACAAGGGCGCCTTCATGAGCCCCATCCTGCTGCTGAACAAAGACCCGTGGAAGAACCGCGTGAGCCACGAGGTGGAGGCCTTCGGGCCGGTGAGCACGCTGATGCCTTACAAAGACCTCGACGACGCCATCGCCATCAGCAAGCTCGGCAAGGGTTCGCTCGTGGCCACCATCGCCACCTACGACGAGAAGCACGCGCAACAATTCGTCTGGGGCGCCGCCAACCACCACGGCCGCATGCTCGTGCTGGACCGCGACATGGCGAAGGAGAACACCGGCCACGGCTCGCCGCTGGCCACGCTCGTCCACGGCGGACCCGGCCGCGCCGGCGGCGGCGAAGAGATGGGCGGCAAGCGCGGCGTGCTGCACTACCTCCAGCGCACCGCCATCCAAGGCACGCCCACCGCCATCACCGCGCTCACCCAGCAATACCAGCAGGGCGCCAAGCAAAACATCACGCCGAAGCACACCTTCCGCATGCACTTCGAAGAGCTGCAGGTGGGCGATACCGTGATCACCGACAAACACACCGTGACGCTGGACGACATCGACAAATTCGCGGACCTCAGCGGCGACACCTTCTACGCCCACATGGACGCCAACAGCCTCGACGGCACCATCTTCACCGGCCGCGTGGCCCACGGCTACTTCATCCTCAGCCGCGCCGCCGGCCTCTTCGTGGACCCGCCCAAAGGCCCCGTGCTGCTCAACTACGGCATCGAGGAAGCCCGCTTCACCAAGCCCGTCTACCCCGGCGCCACCATCCAGGTGAAGTTCACCGTGAAGGAGAAAGTGGACCAGGAGAAGAAGCCCAAGACCGCCGACTCACCCAAGGGCGCGGACATCGCCACAGGCATAGTCAAATTCTTGGTCGACGTCGTTGACGAAACGGAAGAGACCGTGGCTATTGCAACGATCTTGACGATGGTTAGGAAGTTGGATCAGAAGGGATGACGTGCTTGAACGCTCTTAATTCTTTGGGCGTGCCCCCGGCCAAATGCGCCGGGGTCGGGCTTTTCCCTCCAAGTCCTCGCGTGGATTACCACGCTCCGGGCTTTCCGGTACTATCCCTCACGCGACCTCGCACGGGCCAATTGGCCACGGAGATTTACTAAGCCTACTTTCACAGCGCCGGAATCGGTCCACCACTTGCAGATATTACTAGGATGGTCTAACGCCTATTCGCGTGACCTTAAAATCGATCGCACTATGACCCTCACAGCCAAATCCGTTCAGACGATTTCAGTAATCGTTCCTGAGAATCCATTCGCCCCCCATTCCTTGAGAAAGGTTACCCATTGCCTCGCAGCATTGGATGTAGAGAAGCTTATGGAATGGTGGCCCGGCCAGCCTCACACTCCACATCGAAGCCCAGAGAAGGTTCTCGCAATTCAGCGATCTCTCGATTGGAAGCGAGTCACTCAAATAGCTTCATATCTTCTGCAAAAGGAAGTTATAGATGCCCCCGATCGGCTTGATACATATTTCAAGAAAATCTATCAACCGAAATCTCTCGAGCCCGGTCGCCAATGGCCACCGAAGGTTCCTCGGGTGGTTGGTTATCAGCGTAGCGAGTACCCAACCTTCTCCAATGTCCTACTACATGTGAACGGTGCAAAATTGGCTCCCTTGAAGAATACTAAGGATGCAGCAGAGCTCACATTTGATGAGAGAAGTGCAGACTTGAATTTTTCGGTGATTGATGGCCAACATCGAGTCAATGGGGCTTACCTCGCTTTGAAAATCCTACAAGAGGAAAATCCGAAGCACAAGTGGGAAATTGCTTCGGAGATTTTCATCGACTTGGATAAGATTGGCGAACCACCTAGGCATCAAGCACAAATTTTCATCGACGTAAATTTCTATCAGAAGAAGGTAGACAAGTCGCTGGTAGCTGATCTTTTCCCAACGGCTCGCGGTAACCGAGATGCGTTGGATAACAAGGAACGTGCACAAGATCTAGGTAGGAGGCTGATGCTGGAAGTTGGGCCCTTGGTGGGCATGATTCAAATTCCAGGTATCAGGTTTGGGGTAAAAGATGTCGTCACACTTTCAACTTTGAATTCAGCAATCGAGGATGTACTAGATGATTTGGCCAACGCGAAAATCACTGGACTTGATCAACAAGCGGATTTCATTGCCCAATGTTTGGATGCTTGGCTGATTGCTTCTGGGCGCAAGGAGGAGGTACGTTCCACTTCGATGTTGAGCGCCGATAATGTTGCCTACCAAGGTCGCGTACTTGTCTCCTTCCTCACATTGCTGCCAGCCTGCATATGGAAATTAAAGAAGGCCAAAATACTGGCGACCTCGCCGAAAAGCTTGGATCATCTAATTGCTTGGCTCAAGGAAGTGATGGATCGCTCTGGGCTGCGCCCTGGTGGACGCTTTTTGGAAAAGAAGAAATTCACAGAGAAGAAGTACTTGGGCACTGGGGGGGAGGCTCGATTTAGAGATGTGCTTTGGGCGGCCGCATCCTCGGAATCATCGGTTACTCGTTTGTCGTCCACGACAATTAAAGACATGGCTTCTGAATTTCGAGGCAAGGTGCAAAGAGAACTCGCCAAAAAATGATGTTGGATCCTGCACTAGGGCAACATCTTGCTCTAACTTTTAAGCCCTTACAAAACAAGGCTTCCGGGTCATTTCCTGGTCCTGCTTCGCTTTCGACTAAGCTGGGTGAACTATTACCTAAACAAGATGTGCAGACGGACGTTAACGCATCACCTGAGGTAGTGTCGATGTTCGCTACAGCAGCGGTTGAAATGTGGCATCGGGCAGTACATAGTTTTCTTGTCTCCGCCTCACTAACGGATACAAGTCCGATCTGGTCTTCTGTAGCTGGCTATTACTCGAGTCATTATTCGGTGAGAGCGTTAGCCCACTCAATCGGCTACTTTCAACTCTTCAAACAGGGACGTATTATCGAGCTTGGTCTAGGAGGAACAAAGCCAATTTGCACGTACCATAAGAAGAGTAGAGGAGATGGGGAGCACAAGTTATACTGGAAGTTGGTCAAGGCGAACAACCAGTTTAATAGAAACGATTTGTTTACCGAAAATACCGATGCTTCTGATTTTACCGATGTTGGACATCGTAATTATGCGAACTATATGGACCATATAGGAGGCTTCCCGCCATTCGCTGCCTTGACTGAAAAAGCCACAAAGGCCCGTATCGAGAGAATCTCAACAATGCAGTTTGTGAGCGCTCCAATTCCGCGAAAGAGTAAATTCCCTGACTTGGCCACAGTTCAAGTTGTGGCTTATCATCGTGCAATAGGTTTCCGGCAACTTATCGATGAGGCCTTGGGTGGAGGTAATCGGTTTTGGAAATACCATCGCGACCCGGCATGGGCGAAATCGGCAATGAGCTTTCAGCTCACTAGTCAGATCGGTCTTGATGTATTCGGCAACTCATGAAGTACATGGGGTCGAAACGAGCAATGCTTGGCAACGGTCTCGGCAAACTTTTGCAAACCGAAGTCGCAAACGCTGCACGCTTTATTGATTTATTCACTGGCTCGGGGTCGGTCGCGAATCATGTTGCACAGCGCTATCCTGTAGAAGTGTTGGCAACGGATCTTCAGGCCTACAGCGCAGTTCTCGCCCAAGCGGTTGTGGGGCGGACGCACCAGGTTGACGCCTCGCGAATCTGGTCTGCTTGGTACACGCGCGCATCGAAAACCCTTAAGCGACGCGGAGTGCCTCGCTCATTGAGAGTCACAAAATCTTTCGTTCTTGATTGCCGTGTATGGTGTGAAGCACGAAAAGATTACCCTATCACCCAAGCATACGGCGGACACTATTACAGTCCGGAACAAGCGCTGTGGTTTGATGCCCTTCGCGCAACCCTCCCCCGCAACGAACCAAGTAGGACCGTAGCCTTGGCCGCGCTGATTCAAGTTGCAAGTCAATGTGCCACCGCACCTGGGCATACCGCCCAACCGCTGCAGCCTAGTAGCACATCTTTGCAATTCTTTGATGACATTTGGAATTGGGACATTCCTTCAAGGGTTGCTGTCACGTTCAAGGAACTCGCCAGCCAGCATGCACAGCGCACTGGCGAAGCTTATGTCGCCAATGCGAATGATGTGGCCAAGGAACTCAGAGAGGGTGATTTGGTCTTCATCGACCCTCCATATTCGGCCGTTCATTACAGCCGGTTCTATCACGTCTTGGAGACGATTGCCCTTGGAGAACCTGTGGTAGTCTCGGGTGTTGGCCGATACCCAGCAATCGAATACCGCCCAACATCGCAGTATAGTCTTTTGAGCCAGGCAGGACCCACACTGGACAACCTGCTACAAACCCTTGCAAGGAACGGCGCTCGCGCAATTGTGACCTTCCCTGATCACGCGTGTTCAAATGGATTATCTGGACGTGACGTAATCAGGATTGCGGCGCAGTACTTCCATGTCTGGCGGGAAGTCTCAGTGGATAGTAGGTTCAGCACAATGGGGGGAACAAGCACAGGGACTTCGGCGGTAGCGGGTCGTGATGCTCGGCATAATTGCGAAGAACTTATGATCGTACTTAATCCTCGATAACATGGCTGAAGTTCTCAAGCGCGGTTACTCAATGCGCATTTTTCTCGCGGAGGGTACGCCCTCTGGCTTGCGCTTCGTCGAAAAGACCAACTGGTCAGGACAGGGCATGGTGTGCCCCCGGCCTCGTTTTACTGCGATGAAATCGCGCCAAGAATTCGGCCGGGCCGGTGTGTATGTCTTGCTGGAACAACCAGAGGGCTCCGAATTGCCGACCGCATATATCGGCGAAGGTGATCCTGTACGTCACCGATTGGAGCAGCACAATTCCCAAAAGGCTTTTTGGACGGTGTCCTATGTTTTCACAAGCAAGGATGGCAACTTGAACAAGGCCCACATCGAGTATTTGGAGCATCGCCTTGTCGCACTCGCGACCGAGGCAAAACGCTGCAAGCTTGATAACGGAAACACGCCGGGGAAGCCATCGCTTTCCGAGGCTGACCAAGCTGATGCCGACAGCTTCTTGGATGATATGCTCCTCTGCTTCCCAGTTCTGGGGGTTACCATCTTCGAAAAGCCGCAAGCGCAGCAACCTTCACAACTTCTCTTTCAGATCACAGGTAAAGGAGCAGTCGGAAATGGCTACGAATCCGAGGACGGTTTTGTGGTTAGGGCTGGTTCAACGGTCGTGCAGAAGTTCGTTGACTCCATCGGTCCACACATTCCACCTCTTCGCGACGAGCTTGTCAAGAGCGGCGTTCTGGTTCCTGACGGTATATTCTATCGCTTCGCACAGGACTACGAATTCTCATCGCCCTCAACTGCGGGTTCGTTGGTTTGTGGCTCAAATCTCAATGGTCGCGACTTCTGGAAGACGACTGACGGCAGAACCTTGAAACAGGTACAAGAGGCGCTCAGTGGCGTACAAGCTGAGTAACCTCGGCTACAACCAATTCCACTTCGTCGCCACACCCTTCGCCTTCTCCACCGGGTACTTCTCCGCATTCTTCAGAAGCTTCCCACGCACGGCTTCTTCCAGATCAACATCCAAATCGTGCGTGAGATAGGACATGAGAATAGCGATGTCCGCGATCTCATCAGCAATGGTCTCCCGGCGTTCAATAGCAACGGCCGGTAGTTCGGCATCAGTTGCCCATTGCGTGTGCTCCATCAACTCGGCGGCTTCCAAAGCAATGCTCGTCGAGAGTGTCCGCAGGTTGTGGAACTGTTCCCAGTCGCGCTCCTTGCGGAAGGCCAGTAGTTCTTGGAGTAGTTGGTCGCTCAGCATTGGCTATGAGGTAATGTCATCCGACGAATCGTTCTTGGAGGTGCCACTTGAGGAATGCCGGATCAGGTTGGTCGATGACGCGCTCGGGCATCACGGCCAATAGCTGGTCGTGCAAGCGGTAGTAAGCTTTGCCATTGAAATACTTGTCCTTGATCTGGTCGCTTACCCGTATTCGCAGCTCGGGCGTCACGGTCACCAGCCCGGCATCGAAGAGTTTGTGGAAATCGGAACGCAACAACATGCCGTTGGAGATCCTGTGCGGCCCTCCTTCGCCATAGGCCTGGATATGTGCGGCCTCCAATACGGGGAAGGTTGATTCACCGGTAATGGCGCAACGTCTCCCGTATGCTTCGCTCACCAGCACCTTGAAAGCACCTTGGCCCAAGCGGCTTCGTGTCAGGAACAGTTCACCGAAACGTGGGCCATCGCCATACTGGGCAGCGGGTTCTTGCAACAGGCCCTCGATCTCTTTCAACTGAACACGCTGTTGAACCTCGTTCCAGAGCCAAGCGCCTTCCTCGGTTTCCGTGTCGAAGGTTTTGCCCTGCATCACGCTTTTGGGCCAATTCGGCAATTCGATCCAATCCTTCCGCTCAAAGAAGAAGGGTTGCACCAGCACATTACACCCGATGTCCAACGTACTGCCCGTGCCAGCCGCATAGCCGCGGATCCGCTGATCGAATTCCTTGAAGCTTGCTGAACCGTTCTTCGGACCGAACGCCTCCCACGCCATCGGCAAGGGCAGCGTGGAGAAGTTCACGAAGTATCCACCACCGGCGATGTGGTTGTTCGGTGCTTTCAACTTGAAGAGAAAGGGAGTACCCGCAGGCAGGTTTGCAAATGGTGCCCTCCCACTAGGTTGCCAGAAATTCACCTCATCGTAGTTCCCTTCCGAAAGGAACTTGTACCAGTTGTTGTCGGTGACCCCGGCCCAGAGTTTCATTACACCAAAGAAAGGCACTGGGTCACATGTCCTCACACCTTCATCCTCTCCGGATCCTGACGGCTATCGAACACATCCACGATGCGTATGGTATCCTCCACCACTTGGTAGATCACTTTGTAATGGCCCACAACAACACGCCGGTGGCCTTGACCAACATGATCCAACCAAGGTTCGAGCTGTCCGCCGAAAGGGAATTGCTCAAGCAGTCGCGTCGTCTCTAGGATACTGGTGATGATCCGGTCAGCGACTTCCGTGTTGGCTTCCGCAGCATAGAACGCATGGATCTCCTCCAATTGGCGAAGGGCCCAGTCCGACCAAAGGATCATCGCGAGGTGCGACCCGCCTTGAACCGGGCTTCCACTTCTTCCTGTGTGAACACGCGCCCCGCTTTGAAGTCCGCCTCCGAACGAGCCGCGCGGGCGGTCAACACCTCCTTCCACCGCGATGCATCTTGATCTTGCTGAATGAATGCAGCGACACGGGACAGGAAGCCGGAATCATGCTGTTCATCGATCAACCGCTTCAACCGCGCTTGGAGCACAGGAAGCGGCTCCGGCTCCTTCAGCATCAGCCCGCTGATATCAGGCTCATCCTCCCCGTAAGAGTTCTGTCCGAAGATCGCTGCGGCGGCAATCAGCGCATCCTCTTCTTCTTCCGTGCGTCCCGGCGTCTTGGCGCGCAACAATTCCAACAGGCGCTTCACCTTGGTCAGCACGTTGGCATCGTTGGTGGAGACCAACTGCTGCACGAGATCGAGCTTGAGGGCTTGGATATCCATGGTGCATCAAAATTAGCGGTCATCGGCCTCAACAACAGATCAGCATTTGCTCCTTCCGCAGATTCCCCCATCCCGGGCCGAGCGGGGTTTGGCGGGGGCGGGGGGTTACCGCGGCCCCGGCCACCCCCTGGCCGGTGACAAAAAAGGGTAGTATGCCGGGTGCGCCGTCGGGCCCCTCGTTGCGGACGACGACGACGTCGCCGGGCTCGACGAGCCCGTCGTAGACCGCCGCCGTGCAGCTCGCCTCGGAGTCGAAGACGCGCGCCGGCCCACGATGGGTCGGACGCTCGTGTCCCGAGAGCTTCACCACCGCCCCGTCGGGCGCGAGGTTGCCCCGGAGAACGCGAAGTGCGCCACCGGCCTTGAACGGTCGTTCCGCCGCTG
>JBEPUG010000122.1:0-10495 GCA_041691695.1 Flavobacteriales bacterium | reverse complement strand
AGTAAGGAGTGCATCAATGGTGCTCAAGCAGCCTTGGTAACCGAAATTCAATAAGAAGGTATCCTCCTTCTGCATGAATTCGCTCAACTGGTCTTCCAACTGCTCGTGGTATTTCGTTTGCCCGCTCATCATGCGGGCGCCCATGGGATAGGCGAGGCCCCAATCCTTTGCGGCCTCAGCATCCACTTTGCGCACCTCCGGGTGATTGGCCAAGCCCAAATAGTTGTTAAGGCTCCAGACAAGAACTTCCTTGCCGCGGAAGGTCATGTGAGCGCCGAGTTCGCCCTCGAGTTTGGGGAATGCGAAATAGCCATGGGCCTCCTTGGCGTGGCGGCCGATGGGCCCGGCGTCCTTACGGATCTTGTCGAAAATGTCGTTCATGGGTGAGGAAATACGATCGGCGAAGGTATGTGGAGGAAGGCTTTCTGCTTTTTCCACCTTCCCTTCCTCTTCCTCTTTGACCTCTATCACATCCTACATGGTGAACACGGTGAGTGAGGTTAAAAGGGTAAGGGAAGTAAAGAAGGTAGGAGAGGTCAGGGAGGAGCTCGATCACCTCACATGCTGATCAACGCTTCCTCACGTTGGAGCGAAGGCTACATTTGCCGCCTTCCATGCGCATTTCCCTCTTTTTCGCCCTGCTCGCCACTTTTGTGCTCGCCTCCTGCAGCGAATTCAACAAGGTCGTGAAGAGCACTGACGTGCAGTACAAGTACAAGATGGCCGTGCAGTATTATGAGAAGCCGGACTACGACCGCGCGATGCCCTTGTTCGAGGAACTCCTCAGCCTGACCCGAGGCGATACGCTCTTTGAACCGGTGAGCTATTACTACGCAATGGGCAACTTCGGCCAGAAGGATTACATACTGGCCAGCTACTATCTGGAGAACTTCGCGAAGACCTTCCGCAACAGCCCCCATGCGGAGGAATGCAGTTTCCTCGCTGCATACTGCCACTATCTGGAATCGCCCGAATATGAGCTTGATCAAGCCGACACGCAGACGGCGATCGATAAGCTGGAACTGTTCATGGTACGTTTCCCGGACACCAGCCTGAAGGATTCCTCCAACGTGTTGATCGACGAGTTGAGATCGAAACTGGAGATGAAGGACTACATGGCGGCCAAGCAGTATCTGCGCACCCGCTTCTATTCCTCCGCTTCGGACGCCTTTAAAGGCTTTCTGCACAAATGGCCCAATTCGGCGCATCGCGAAGATGCGCTGTTCAGCGTGTTTGTGGCCGACCACGATCTGGCGCTCAACAGCGTCGATTATAAGCGCGATGCGCGGAATGAGGACGGTATCCGATCATTCAATACCTTCGCGGACGCTTTTCCGCAAAGCCCCCTCCTCCCACAGGCCCGCGCCATGCTGCGCGACCTCACCCCGAAGAAAGCAGCAAAGAAACGTTCCTCCTCCCCATGAACCCTACGTACCAGAACGCTCCGAGGTCCACCGTTACCCGCAATGTTGACCTGTTGGACACCGAGACCGGCAACCTCTACGAGAGCATCCACATCTTGGGCAAACGCGCCAACCAGATCGCAGTGGAGATCAAGGAAGAGCTGAACGAGAAGCTTGAGGAGTTCGCCGTTAGCGGTGAGAACATCGAGGAGATCTACGAGAATCGCGAGCAGATCGAGGTGAGTAAGCACTACGAGCGCATGCCAAAGCCTGCTGCTATCGCCATCGAGGAAATGCTCGAAGGCAAGATTGTTTTCCGCCGTCCAGGCCAGGAGGCGGAGGTCATCTGATAATTTTCAGCTATCGTGGTCGCGGCAAACGTCCTTCCACGCAAGGTCCTTCTCGGGATCACCGGTGGCATCGCGGCCTACAAGGTGCCCTTGCTTGTTCGCGCGCTGGTGAAGGCCGGTGCCGAAGTGCAAGTGGTGATGACCCCTGCCGCGCATGACTTCGTATCGCCATTGGTACTTGCCACACTCAGTAAGCGCCCGGTACTTACTGAGTTCATCGATCACGCGACGTGGAACGACCATGTGCATCTCGCCCGTTGGGCCGATGTGCTCCTCATCGCACCCACAACGGCGAACACCTTGGCCAAGATGGCCCATGGGCTTTGCGATGACCTGCTGCTTGCTTGTTGGCTGAGTGCCGAATGCCCGGTCTTTGTTGCGCCAGCGATGGACCTGGAGATGTATCGGGATACGGCCACGCAGACCAACCTCGAAATACTTCGCAAGCGAGGTGTGCGCACCATTGGTCCTGAAAGTGGCGAACTGGCCAGTGGGCTCAGTGGCGAAGGACGGATGACGGAACCTGATGCCATCGTGGATGCGCTGATAGCGGCCATGATGGGCAACTCGAAATTGGCGGGGAAGCGGATCCTTATCACCGCAGGTCCTACGCAGGAAGCCATCGACCCCGTTCGTTACATCGGCAATCGCAGCTCCGGTAAGATGGGCTTCGCGATAGCGGAGGAAGCGGCATGGCGCGGGGCACAGGTCGAATTGGTCACGGGCCCTGTGGTGTTGACCACTGCCAAGCCGGGTATCCATCGGACGGATGTGGTCTCGGCTGCTGAAATGGCGGAGGCCTGCAAAGCCGACTTTGCCGGTCACGACATCGTGATCCTCAGTGCTGCCGTCGCGGATTGGCGACCGGCTCACCAAGTGAAAGGCAAGATGAAGAAGCGCGATGGTCTTTCGGCGCTTGATCTGGAAGCCACCGAGGACATATTAGGCTGGATGGGAGGCGTGAAGCGTGCCGGTCAACTGCTAGTGGGCTTCGCTTTGGAGACCGATGATGAGATTCATAACGCGGAGGAGAAACTGGTCCGCAAAAACCTTGATCTCATCGTACTTAATTCCTTGCGGGACGTGGGTGCGGGCTTCGGTCACGACACCAATAAGGTCACTTTGATCGATGTGGGCAAGAACGCCACGGAGCTACCGTTGATGTCCAAGGCGGAAGTGGCGCGCGCCATCCTCGATCGCGTCGAAAAACTGATCCCTCATGTTTAGGAAGGCCCTTGTGCTCGCATTTGTCGTCTGCTTCGCTTCAGCACGCGCGCAGGAATTCAACTGCAAGGTCTCGGTGATCGCGCCTAAGATCCAGAGCACGCCGGACCGCGTGTGGAAGAGCATGGAGACGAGCATCACACAGTTGATGAACACCCACCGCTGGACCGCGCTGAATTTCAGTCCGGCGGAACGCATCGACTGCAATATGCTCATCACCGTGAACCAGCAGACGAGCTCCGACCAGTTCAGCGGCACACTGCAAGTCATCTATTCCCGCCCGATATATGGCTCCGACTATCTCAGCCCCGTGGTGGACATCCTGGACAACGACCTGCAGTTCACCTATCTGGAGAACACGCAGTTCGACTTTTCCATCGACCGCTTCACCGACAACCTCACATCGGTGATCGCCTTCTACGCCTACTACATGCTTGGTGTGGATGCGGACACCTTTTCTCCCATGGGCGGCACTGACCTGTATGCGCAGGCGCAGACCGTTGTGAGCAATGCACAGAATTCCACGCAACCGGGATGGAAGGCTTTCGAGAATGAGAAGAACAGGTACTGGTTGATCGACAACCAGCTGCAAGGCGCATTCCGTCCCATGCGCCAATTCCTGTATGATTACCATCGCAATGGTTTCGACAAGATGTCCACCGATATGGCCGCAGGAAGGAAGGCCTGCGCAGCGGCGATCGATGAACTCAAGGCGGTGCACCAGGCGAAGCCCAGCAGCTATAACCTGCAGGTGATATTCAACGCCAAGTATGATGAGCTGGTGCAACTTTTCAAGTCCGGTGATCCGCAGGAGCGCGCCAAGGTCTATAACACACTGCAGATCATAGACCCCGGTCATATCAACCAGTACTTGGAGATGATGAAGGGTGGGCAGTAGGTCTTACCCTTACCCTCCATTCCGGGCATCGGGGGATGCTGGAAACCCCGATCTTCACGCCGCCATGCTACGCCGACTGTCCATACGGAACTACCTGCTGATCGAGCAGTTGGAACTTGACCTAGGCAAGGGTCTCACCGTGATCACCGGTGAAACGGGCAGTGGGAAGAGCATTGTCATTGGTGCCTTGGAGCTGGCCATGGGCGATCGCGCTGAGGGAAACATGCTGCGAGATCCCAAGCAGCGTTGCGTGATCGAGTTGGAAGTTGATGCTCGCGAGGGGGACGCATCCATTGGGGGCTGGTGCAAACAGAACAGCGTTCCGCAAGAAGCTCCGATGATCCTGCGTCGGCAGTTGGAACCCGGTGGACGGTCGCGGGCCTTCGTCAACGACACACCAGTGCGGTTGGAGCAGTTACGCGAACTGGGTGAACGACTGGTGCATGTCCACAGTCAGCATCATACTTTGCTGCTGAACACACCCGCCTTCCAGCTTGGGCTGTTGGACCATTTCATTGGCCATGCATCGGCGGTGAAGCACTATGCCGAACGCTTTGGAACTTGGCGTGCACTGCAGTATGAATTGATGCAAGCACGGGAAGAAGAAACGCGGTCCCAAAGTGAACGTGACTACTTGCAATTCCAGTTCGATGAACTTGAGACGGCACGCTTGGTAGCAGGGGAACAGCCCGAATTGGAAAAGGCGTTGTTGCGCGCGGACAATGCGGAGGAACTGGTGCAGGCCTTACGCGGAATGGACGAAGGCATAAGCGGCGACCGGGGGGTATCCATGGACCTTACAAGCATCAAGCAGAATGCTGCCAAGGCCGCGCGCATCGATCCAGGGGTGCAAGGCCTTCTGACCCGTCTTCAAAGCGTATCCATCGAACTGAAGGACATTGCGGATGAAGCTGCGCAACTCGCAGAACAGGTGACCATTGATCCGAAGCAGGCAGAGCGTTTGCGGGAACGATCGGACATCCTCATGCGTTTGCAACACAAGCATAGGTTGGAGGAGGCGGATGCGTTGATCGCCTTGCGCGATGACCTGGGGGTGCGCATCGCGCGCATCGGATCCCTCGCGGACAGCGTGAAGGAATTGGAACGACGTGAAGCCGTAATGGGCGCGGAAGTGCTGAAGCTCGCGAGCGACATCAGTGCCAAGCGTACGAAGGCCATTATGCCTCTTGCGGAACAAGTGGTGGTGCAGTTGAAGGACCTCGGCATGCCGCATGCGGCGTTCCGCTTCGATAATGAGCAGATCGATCCGACCGCCACGGGTATCGATAGCATCCGGGCTTTGTTCTCCGCCAATAAGGACCGCCCGCCGGAGCCTTTGGACAAGGTGGCCAGCGGCGGTGAACTGGGCCGCGTGATGCTGGCATTGATCGGCCTCGCAGCAGCGAGCAAGGAATTGCCTACGGTGATCTTCGACGAGATCGACACTGGCGTGAGTGGAGAGGTAGCGCACCGCGTGGGGGCACTACTCAAGCGCATGGCAAAGGACCGTCAAGTGATCGCCATCAGTCACCTGCCGCAAATAGCCAGTAAGGCCGATACCCATCTGCTTGTGACCAAGGACCACGAGGCGGAGCATGTGCAAAGCGACATCCGGCCGCTTGATGCCGATGAGCGTGTGGAAGCTTTGGCCCGCATGCTTAGCGGAAAGAAGACGAGCAAGGCAGCTATCGAGAACGCCAAGGAGTTGTTGCGGAACAACTAGGGCGGCCATCAAAAGGCCGTTGGCCTGCCGCCGCGCCTCCTACTGCCATTCGTTACCGAGCCACTGGCGAAAGGTCCTGTCCAGTTCCCCGCTTTCCTTCATCTTCAACAATTGCACATCCACCTTACGGACCAAAGGATCGTTGATGGGGAAGGCGAAGCCGTAACCTTGAGGTTCGAACTGGGCCTTTGATACCGCCATTTTCTTGTTGTGCTTTTCCTTGAAGAAGTACAGGAGTTGAGGGCGGTCGAACACCACGGCCTTCACCTCCTTGGCATCCAGTGCAGCATAGCCTGCTCCGAGATCGGCCATGGGCACGGGAATGCCGCCTTGCTCCTTCACGAAGTCCTCTGCAGGCGAATCCTCCAGCACGGCGATGCGTTTGCCCGATAGGTCCTCCGCCGTATCGATCACCGAATGGCCCAGTCCGGTAAGGGTGAGGGTGCTGGCGATGCCTGCGACCATCGTGGTGGCAAAGAGCAGTGAGACCACCATCCATGAACCTGCCACGATGCGACCTTTCAATGTCACCGGCGCGATATCTCCATAGCCTGTAGTGCTCATGGTGACGATGGCACACCACATGCCATTACCGATCCCGCGCATCGGATCCGGCGGGAACTGCTTGGGCGAGGCCTTCCGTTCCGCAAGCCATAGCAACGTGCCCACGCAGGCCAGGATGAAGAGAAAGATCACCAAGGCATAGGCCAGTTTTGGGCTGAAGAACGGGCTGATACGATCCCAGAGCCCGAGTCCCTCGGAGCGCGAAAGAATGGAAAGGCTTGAGCGGAACCACGGCTGGCTCAACTCCATATGCGCGGCACGACCGGATGTGATACTCACTGGGCCGACCACCACGTCGACCTTTCCTGCCTGCAAGGCCTCCAACGCATCGGGGACATTGGCAAAGCTCACGGAGGTGTAGTGAAGCCCCAAAGCATCGGCGGTCGCGCTCCAAATATCCACGGAGATCCCTGTGCCCTTCCCGGTGACAAAGGGCGCCGTGCCTGCAATAGCCACGCGAAGCATGCTGCTATCGGTACGTGCGGTCGTAGTTCTTGCGCCGAAAACGGCAGCCGGAAAAAAGAAGGCCAATGCCACTGTCCAAAATGCACCTTTCAGATAGGTCATATGCTTTTCCTGTGTCGCAAGAGGCCCGATGATCAAGGATCTCTGGGCCATCGGAGTACGATGTGGAGGATCACAAACCTCCGGTATGTGGATGTACGCGAAGGTAGGACTTGCTGGTAGGCGACTTTCTTGCAGGGTGGGACGCTGCTCAATGCCCATCTTCGCAGCACCTCCTTACTTCGTACTCCATGCATTTCTCCTTCCTCTCTGCCTTCCCGCCCTATCGCGGTGGGATAGCACAGTTCAGTACCGCACTGGTGCAGGAGGTGCGCAAGGAGAATGTTGTGGACGCCTTCACATTCAAACGCCAGTATCCGGAACTGCTCTTTCCCGGTACTTCTCAATACGACACGGACACGGTCGACACCATCACGGCGACGCGGGTACTGGACAGCATCGGACCCGGAAGTTGGAAACGTACCGCCCAACGGATGCTGGCCACGAAGCCGGAGGTGGCGGTGCTGCGTTACTGGATGCCCTTTTTCGCGCCAGCGATGGGATCCGTGGCAGGGCATCTACGCAAGGCAGGGGTGAAGGTGATCAGCATAGTTGACAATGCTTTACCGCACGAGCCGCACTTTTACGACAGTCCCTTAACGCGCTGGTTCCTGCGCCGCAATGACGGTCTTATCGCGATGACGGAAAGGGTGGAGCAGGACATACTCCGGCTGCGTCCAGATGCGAATGTTCATCGGATGCCGCATCCACTTTATGACCATTTCGGAACGCCGATGCCCCGGGCGGAAGCACGCGAGAAACTGGGCCTGCCGGATGATGCGCGCGTGTTGCTGTTCTTCGGCCTCATTCGCGACTACAAAGGATTGGACCTGTTGATCGAGGCTTTTGGCATGTTGGATGAGCGCTACCACCTGGTGATCGCGGGCGAGCCATACGGCGACTTCGGGGATCACGGAAAACTGATCGAGGCCAGCCCTCAGCGAGGCCACATCCATGTGCAGACGCGCTACATCGCGGATGCCGAGGTGCCCGGTTTCTTTGGCGCGGCCGATGCCGTGGTGCTGCCATACAGGAGCGCCACCCAAAGCGGCATCACGGCGATCGCCTACCACTTCGGAGTTCCGGTGATCGCCACCGATGTCGGTGGTCTTCGGGAAGCATTGAACGATGGCCGGACGGGCATTCTCGTCCCGGAGGTGTCAGCGAGTGCCATTGCAGCGGGCATCGTGCAATTCTTTGCCAAAGGACCGTTCTCCTTCCAAACGAACATCGCCGCACTGCGTGATGAACTTTCCTGGAAACGATTCGCGGAAGGCTTAGTAGAGTTCGCGAAGAAGGTGTGATCATTGGCCGCCGAAGCGCAGAGAAGAAGCTCTCAGCTTAGTGCGCAGGAGGCCCAAAGCGCAACAGGCAACACGCAACACGCTAACACGTAATGCGCGAACGCATAGCGCATCTGGCGCTTGGAATGTGTTCACTTGATCTCCTGCCTGACCTGCCGTTCCTCCGCGCCGAAGAAGCGTGATTCACAATCCACCATCCAGCCGCGCAAAGGCCCATGCTCCTCGTAGTTGGGCAAGGTCATCGGAGGGTCGGTCAACGGATCGAAGGTGACATAGCGCGATGGATCCGCAGCCGCAGCGCAAACTTCGGCCTCGCGCTTCAACATCTCGTGATCATAGTGCGCCGCGCTTCCACCATAAAGATCTATGGTCGCGGCGAGCCCGTTGCGTGTGAAGTTCAAAGCCAGCAAGGTGAGTCCTGTCGCGATCACGATCATCGCCGGAGTGGTGGGGAGGTATGCCAGGTTGCGAAAAGGGCGTCGTTCCATCCAAAGGGCGAGGTTGAGGAACCACAGCGGAATGAAGAACAGGCAGCCCACATTCTCCGTGCGATGCTGGCCCAGGATCCCGGTGCTCCAATAGGCCGGAAAGCTGCAAGCCATCACCAACAGCACAGGCAGCGCGGCGGTAAACCAAGGGGACAGTCGGTGCAGGAAGGGCATGCGTCCGATCAGGTGGCGGTGCATTGGAATGTATAGAGCGCTCATAGCCAGCAGTGCCGGTGAGATGATCCACGAGCCGATGAAGCGGACCGTTTGAAGCGCGCTCATGCCAAGAGATGGGAGAAGGCGATGCGTACCGGCGAACATGGCGCCGCGAACGGCATTCCCCGGCGCAACCACCATAAAGACCGCGCCACCCAGAACGGCTAAGGTCATCAACGGCCATGCACCGGACCAACTGCGCTTGCTCAACCACCACACGGCCAGACCAAGATGCAGGCCCAGCATGATCAGCATGTGTATCTCATCCATGCCAACGATAATGATCGCTAGTACGATATTCAGCAAGACCACGCCTGCGCCGCCCATTCCCTTCCAAGGCCGACCAAGTAAAAGAGCGAGATGCACCAGCAGCAGGATGCTTCCCAATTGATAGGTCACCGCGCCCGTATACCAGTAGTATCCTTCGCCGAGGTCCGGCATCAGGTTGATATAGAGAACGGAGAAGGTCAGCGCCGCGACGAGGTATTCGCGCACCATGAATGCGCCCTGTGTGATGCGACGCAGAAGGAACCAAAATGCTGCGGTCGTTAAGCACAGCAAGATGATCGGCACCATGCGATAGCCGGTCAGGAAGTGCGACGACCACGTAAGCGGACCAAGGATCATCAGCAGGTTGCTCGCATAGCGGCCGTTCCAATTCAGCCACTCGGAGAAACTCCAGTTCCAGAGCGCCATCCCGCGCGACTTGGCGGCATAGCAGAAGTCGTCCGCCACCGGATGCGCATAAAGCGCCAAGCGGAAGTACTTCACCATCGACAGGACAAGAAGTGCAGCGAAAACGAACAGGGCTGACCGTGTACCGATCTGCTTTTTCCTGAAGAATGCGTCACCGTTTGAAGTGCTCATCAGCATGGCAAAGATGACTGACCAGGTCGCACGCGCGAAGACTTGCCATCCCGTCAAGTACAATTGGCCACCAGCTTACGGATCTTCGCGCCATCTGCATGATCGGCGGTGTTGCTTTCCTTTTCCGCCGAGCTTACCTCGTCACTTGCCACCCCGCTCACCTTGGGGGCGCATGCGCTTCAGCAATTCACGGTTGAAGTCTCGCTCCGCGCGGTCCAATTCCAAGGTCTTCACCGAACCGATGCTCTTCTTGAATTCCAAGGTGTAGTGCTTCCGGATGTCCAATTGCTGTTGCCGATCCGCAAGTCCCTGATCGATCGCCTTGGCCGCATCCGCCTCGGAAAGCGTGCTGTCCTGTTTCAGCCCTTTGCGATCCGTTCGCATTTGCCGACGAAGGGATTCCAACTCGGCATCGCAGCGGTCGTAGATGGGCCAGAACATCCTAGCCTCCTCGCTCGTGAGATGCAATCGCTGTGTGATGAATGCACTCTTCTGGGCCTTGATCTCCTGTGATCTGCTTGCAGAAAGTGCAGTTGATGATGTGTCGTTGTCCTGTGCGTGCAGCGCGAAGGCCAGGGGGGTGAGCAACAGGAAGAGCAAAGGGCGAAGCAAAAAGATCTTCATGGGTTCGTGATCATTTCAGTGAGGTCGATGTTTTCCTGGTCCACATAGGCCAAGGCTTCATCAGTGGTGAGTTGGACCGTAACGGTATCGAAGACGGGCCATTCGGCAGCATCAGCATCGGCCAGGATCACTTGGGTATCCATATTGATGGAAGCCGCATAGTGCGCGGCCTCATCCGGAGAAAGAGCGATGGAAGGCGAAGCATCCGTTCCAGGAAGATGATGGTCCGAAAGGCTGCGTATGCCGAATACGATCGCGGCAAGCACAGGC
>JBEPUG010000121.1:0-10629 GCA_041691695.1 Flavobacteriales bacterium | reverse complement strand
GTTGGTTGAAGGAACGAATCCTCGCGACAACTGACACACTTTATCTAACAGTCTCGTCGTCATCGCGAGGCCGCATTTGGGCCGAAGCGATCTTGTTCTTTTGCGCAGGTTGGTCGCCAGTTCGGTGAATCTGCGCTGCTAATGAAAGAATACGATCACTGCTTGCCGATGATGAAGACGCACGGCCGCTTGCCCAGTAAAGGAAGCTTCTTATTCCACGCGCTGATGCTCCGCGTTACAGCGCTGCCGCCGGGTTGCTCAAGGTCGATGGCGATGCACAGCAGCGTGTTGCCTTCGCAGGTGGATAGCACGTCCGCGAGCATCGCATCGTTGCGGTAGGGTGTTTCAATGAAGAGTTGCGCGCCGCCCGTGCGTTGCGCTTCGTGCTCTAATTTCTTGATCTGCTGTTTGCGTTGCGCGACCTCCCGCGGCAGGTATCCATGGAAGGCGAAGTGCTGTCCGTTCATGCCGGAGGCGGCCAGCGACAACAGTAAGGAAGAAGGTCCGGTGAGTGGCACCACGCGGATACCAATGCGATGCGCCTCCGACACCAGTCGCGCGCCGGGGTCCGCGATACAGGGCATGCCGGCCTCGCTGATTATCGCCGCGTCGCGTATTCCAAGCATCCGCGCGTATTCCGCGATCACTGCTGCTTCCGTGTCCTTGTCCAGGATGTGCAACTCGATCGCGTTGAGATCGATCGTTTTTGACATACGGCGCAGCATCCTGCGCGCTGTACGTTCGTTCTCGCAGAAGAAAAGTGTCACGCGCTCCGCAATGGCGATGTTGGCCGGTGGCAACAGTTCGATGCCACCCGCTTCTCCCAGCCATACCGGCAGGAGGTACAAGTTGCCTTCAAGAGCGTCCTTGGACATCGTTGATCACGCCTTCGAGCGCATCGTTAAGCAGTTCATACACATGCTCGTAGTCCTTGGCATTGCCCCAATAGGGATCGGGAACCTCACGCTCGGAATGGGTTGTGGCATAGTCCATCACCGCATGCGCCTTCTTCGCCAGTTCAGGTGAAGGCGCAAGTTTCAGCATTTCGCGTAGGTTGCTGGCGTCCATGGCGAGCAGCAGGTCGAAACGCTCAAAGTCATACGCCTCGAAAGGCCGCGCGCGCAGGTCACTGATATCGGTCCCATGCTCTCGCATTGCTGTTTGTGCACGCGGGTCAGGCGATTCGCCTGCGTGGGTATCGATCATTCCTGCGGAGTCGGTGGTGAGGATGATCCCGCGTGCCGTTGCCTTGTCGCGCAGCAAGCCTTCGGCCATGGGGGAGCGACAGATGTTGCCGAGACAGACGAGGAGGATCTTCATGGAAAGAGAGACAGACGGCGAAGGTGCGAAAGGAAAAGGCCCCCGTTATTCACGGGGGCCTTTATTCGGATCTGGATGGTTCAGTGGATGCTGAGCTTCTTCTCGAGGTCCTCGAGGTAACCGCGGAATTGCTTGTCGGTCTCTTGCAGGTTGTTCACTGTGCGGCAAGCGTGGAGCACCGTGGCGTGGTCCTTTCCGCCGCAGTGCGCGCCGATGTTGGCCAGCGAGCTCTTGGTCATCTTCTTGGCGAAGTACATCGCGATCTGCCGCGCCTGCACCACTTCGCGCTTGCGCGTCTTGCTCTTCAGCAGTTCGATAGGCAGGTCGAAATAGTCGCACACCACTTTTTGGATGTAGTCGATCGACACCTCACGGGCGGTGTTCTTCACGAACTTGTCGATCATTTGCTTCGCCAGCTCCAGAGTAACCGCTTTCTTGTTGAGGGAGCTTTGCGCGATCAGGCTGATCATCGCGCCTTCGAGTTCACGAATGTTCGTGGTGATGCTATAGGCCAGGTATTCCACCACATCCTTTGGAAGCTCGATGCCCTCTGCGTACATCTTCTTTTCGAGGATGGCGATGCGTGTCTCCAGGCCGGGCGTGGAAAGGTCCGCGCTGAGGCCCCACTTGAAGCGGGACAGCAGGCGTTGCTCCATGCCGCTCATTTCAACCGGCGCCTTGTCGCTCGAGATCACCAGCTGCTTGCCGCTCTGGTGCAGGTGATTGAAGATGTGGAAGAAGACATCCTGCGTCTTCTCTTTCCCCGCGAGGAACTGCACATCGTCAATGATCAGCACGTCCATCATCTGGTAGAACTGCTGGAAATCCCCCATGGTGTTGTTCTTCACCGCCTCGATGAATTGCTGGGTGAACTTCTCGGCGGGCACATAGAGTATGGTCTTCTCGGGGTGGTTGCGCTTGATCTCGATGCCGATGGCATGTGCGAGGTGCGTCTTGCCGAGACCCACGCCACCATAGATAAGTAGCGGGTTGAAGGCCGTTCCACCCGGCTTCTGCGCCACGGCGAAACCGGCGCTTCGGGCCAAGCGGTTGCAATCCCCCTCGATGAAATTCTCGAAGGAGTAGTTCGCATTGAGGTGGCTCTCGATCTTGATCTTCCGTAGGCCGGGGATGATGAACGGATTCTTGATCGGGCTGTTGGCCACGTCGATCGGCAGGCTCACCGCGGGGTTCTTCACCTCGCGGGCGTTGCTCGTCGGCACGCGAACCGTGTAAGGGTTGGAGTTCTTGTAGTTGTTCTCCATGATGATGGAGTACTCCAAGCGGCCCTCGTTGCCGACCTCTTTCTTGATGATCTTCTTCAGGAGCCCGATGTAGTGCTCCTCCAGCCATTCGTAAAAGAACTGCGAGGGCACCTGGATCGTCAGCACCTCATCCACCAGCTTCACTGCCCGGATCGGTTGGAACCAGGTGGTGAAACTTTGCTGGCTGACGTTGTCCTTGATCACTTCGAGGCACCGGTCCCAGATCTTTTCATGGTCTTTCTTCATGTGGATGTTCGGTGGGTTTCGCAAATGCGATGAGTTGAAGTAGGGTATGCGCTTATGCGCTCAGGTATCGTTGGAAGGGTCGCAAATATGAGTCGCTGAAAGTGAAAAAAAAAGTTCATTTGTTGTTGCGCCGATCGAATTAATTGCGATCCTACGCGAGAAAGGAGCACTTTACGTATGCCGCGTCCATCAAGGGTTTCCGGAGGGGTGGCATTCCGTGTTCCGATCGCCGGATGGTGCGCCGGTACACGCTTGCAGCCGAAAGTCCAACGACTGTTTGCCACCCCCTCGAACACAGGTCCTTGGGTGGGGTGGAAATGGATCATAAGAGGTGCGGTAAGCGGTGAAGTTATGCTACTCCATGGGCGTTGAGAACGATCTGCATGATCCATTCTTCGCGCTACCTTCCGCGCCATGTTCAGCCATCAGACAACAGTGCGCGTGCGCTATGCCGAAACGGACCGCATGAGCTATGTCTACTATGGAACGTACGCCCAATACTTCGAGGTAGGTCGCGTGGAAGCGCTACGCAGCTTGGGAATGTCGTACCGACGTATGGAGGAGGAGGGCGTGATGCTGCCGGTGCATGACCTCTCCGTGAAATACCACAAGCCCGCGTTCTATGATGATGAACTCACTGTGCGTACCACCATCGTGGCCATGCCCGCCGTGCGGATCAAGTTCGCCTACGAAGTGCGGAACGCGGATGGTGAACTGCTCACCGAGGCTGTCACCACACTGGTATTCATCGATCGCACAACGGGCCGCCCTTGCCGCGGGCCGGAGGAACTGATGGTGAAGCTTGCTCCCTATTTCTCTTGAAGGGGCGAGACCTTCAGGCCGTATCGACGCCAACGCTCAGTGCATTCCTCAACGCATCCGCGAGGAACTGCAACCCGCAAAACGCAGCGCTCAAGGAAGTCTGCATGCAGCAATTCACCTTTTAGCAGAAGCAAATCCTGACGTAACGCTTCCACTTCTGCATAGGAACAGTGCACGATAAGTTCGATCAACACGATCCGCTCGATGATCGCATTGTTCGCTATCGCCTCATGCGCTGCTGCTGAGAAAGCTCGCGCTAGTCCGGCCTTTGAGCAATGTTCCGTTGAAGTAACGCACCGTCACGATCGCTGAATGCGTGAGGTCGCGGCCTTGCAATTGACGCAGCATCGGTTTGCCCGCAGATCCCGAAGGTTCTCCAGCATCGAAGGCGCGGAAGTGATCACCTGTCTCGCCCAGCACCCAAGCGAAGCAGATATGCCGCGCGCTATGATGGTCCTTGGCGATCGCCGCTAGCTTTTCTTTGAAGTCGTCCTCATCGCTGATAGGAAAGGCATGCGCGATGAATCGACTGGCCTTTTCGCGGTGCTCACCGACGCTTACGGTTGCCAGCGTGAGATAGCGATCGACACTCATGACCGCGCGGCCAGGATGCAGCCCAACGCCGCGACCGACAGCGCAATGCCCGCCCAATGCAAGGGCTTCAGCCGTTCCTTGAAGAGGATGATGGATGCGGCGGAACCAAAGATGATCACGCCGACATTCACCAAAGGGAACACGCTGCTACCAGGCAGCCCACTGCTGGAAAGTGCGCGGACCATGAAGTACGCGGAGCCATAATTGACGCAGCCAAGGAGGCCGCCACCGATCCATACATGTGGATCCGCCAGCGCGACGCGATCCTTCCGGAACGCCAGCCAGCACAGGCCGAACAGGGATGCCGCACCGAATATGAACGCGGCGAAAGAAGCCTCGGTCAGCGCGGTCACATAGAGGCGTTGGGAGATGTTCAACAGCACATCACTGAATGCATTTGCCAAAAAAAGCACGGGAATGAACCACCAGGATTGGCCGCTGCGCAAGCCGCCGCCCCAACTGCTCAGTACTACGCCGACCACCGCCAGCGCGATGCCGATCCACGCGATCATCGACTGGTGTTCACGGAATACGATCACGGTGATGACCACAGTGAGCGCAAGGCTCATTTTGCTGGCCACCGTGGTCGGCGCGATGCCGATGCGCTGGGACGCCGTGCCCATCAGGTTAAAGAGGCCAATGAACAACGCGCCTTGCAGCAGGGCCGGGAACCAGATCATGGAAAGGTCCGCGACCTCCCAAGGGCGCGCGAACGCCAGCCCGAAGAGGAAGGCGACGAGGTAGTTCACCGCGATGGCCGGTAGCAAAGGGACCTTGAACAAGGCGAACGTCCGGAAGAAGACAAAGAGCGCGGCGGTGAGCAACGCGGCAATGATCACCAGGACCATGCAGGATCGGGAATGTTTTGGCGGGCGTAGAGATGGATGCGATCAACATCCGAAGGGAAGGATCGCGTTGGAGGCAAAGCCATACGCGGCGCGGGCGTTCCATTCAGAAGAAGGACATCACCGACTATCTCACGTGCTTCGTCCCAAAGGCCGAGACGTATGAAATGCGCGAGCAGCTCACCGCCGCCTTCCACCAGCACGGACCGGATCCTTCGACGATGCAGTTCCTTCAACATCGCTTCCAGCGGTTCGCTCTGAGGGTCGATCACGCATTGATCCACGGAAAGTTCGGCGCGTTGCTTTGTTGCGAAAAGCAATGTCGGCGCGCCATCGGTGAAGACCTTGGATACCTTGGGTGACGCGGCATTGCGATCGAGTATCACGCGCAACGGCGAGCGGCCCGCGACATGGCGCACGTCCAGTCGCGGATCATCAATTACCACCGTACGACTGCCTACCATGATCGCTTGTTCCTCACTGCGCCAGCGATGCACCAGTACATCCGAAGCGAAGCAACTGATGCGAACGGCACTACGCAGCTCCTGCGGATGGCGATCGAGAAAGCCATCGGAAGAGCGCGCCCACTTAAGAATGATGTAGGGACGTTGTTGCTCGATGGAAGTGATGAAGCGGCGGTTCGTCCAGCGACATTCCGCTTCCAACACATGCTCGATCACGTCGACACCATGCTCCCGCAAACGCGCGATGCCTTTGCCCGCCACGCGCGGATCGGGATCGGTGCAACCCACGACGACCGTGCGCACGCCGCGCGCGATCAGCAGGTCCGCACAGGGTGGTGTGAGTCCGGTGTGGGCGCATGGTTCAAGGGAGACATACATAACGGCATCGGCAGGAACAGCGCCATCGCCAAAGGTCCGCAGGCATTCCACTTCCGCGTGAGGACCGCCGTACGCGCGGTGCCAGCCTTCCGCTAGGATGCGATCGCGTTGCACCAATACCGCACCCACCATGGGGTTAGGCGCGACCTCACCTGCGCCATTGCGGGTGAGTTGAAGGCAGCGCTGCATCCAAGATGCGTGGTCCATGGCGCGAAGATGCGGGCTTGTCGCGGACCACGCTCATTGCTTATTGATCCTATTCACAATATCCTGTCATCTCGAGCGGAGTCGAGAGAAACCTCCTATGATCAGGATGCCCTCTGTTTAACGGAGTGTTGCCGTGCCTCGACTTCGCTCGACATGACAACCATGGATCTCGCACCAAGATCGCTTCGCCCCAAATGCGGGCTCGCGATGACGACTTTCAAAACGTCATCGCGATGAGGCTTTGCGAGGAAGCGAACGTATTCTGGCGCCCGCGGCACCGGCCTTTTCCATCATCGATCGAAGAGTACCCTGAGGCCCCGTGCGTAACAAAAATACCTTTGCCGCATGTCGATCCGCGTGGGTGTGAATACCGTGAAGGCCGTGATGGAGCAGTATCAGCTGGTCCTGTCCGCACTGCACGGAGCTACCGAGGCGCGGGCCATCGCGCGGGCGATATTTGAGGAATATCTGGGCATTGATCCCCTCGCGATCGACACGGATCGCTTGTTGAGCGAATCCGAATTGCTGAAGGTCTACTTGCCTTTGAAACGCTTGCGCAACGGTGAGCCTTTGCAATACATCATCGGCCATGTGGACTTCCTCGGACTGCGCCTCGCTGTTGATCCGCGCGTCTTGATCCCGCGCCCCGAGACGGAGGAACTGGTGGACCGAATCATCCGCTCCTTCACTGTTCCACCAACGCGCATCATTGACATCGGCACAGGTAGCGGCTGCATCGCCTTGGCGCTGAAGAAAGCCTTTCCGAAAGCGCTTGTAACAGGCGTGGACAAGAGTATCGATGCGTTGACCATCGCACGCAGCAATGGTTTGGCAAACTCGTTGGAAGTGGAGTGGAAGGAGGCTGACGCGCTTTCCTCGCAATGGTGGAAGATGCTTGACAAGGCCGATCAAGGCAGGACCTTGGTCGTGAGCAATCCGCCCTACGTGCCGCGCTCCGAGGAGAAGGAAATGGACTCCACGGTCCGCGACCATGAGCCGCATACCGCGCTCTTCGTTCCGGACGATGAACCACAACTCTTCTATCGCGCGATCGCCGGAACGGCGGCATCCGCGCTGCATGTCGACGATGAGCTTTGGTTCGAAGGTCATTACATCCACACGCCCGCCTCGGCGGAACTGCTCCGTGGAATGTCCTTCCGGACCGTGGAGACCTTCAGCGACATGACTGGGCATCCGCGATTCATTCGTGCCGTGAAGTAGATAGCTCCCTCAGTGGTCTTCCGCCGAACGGAGGAAGACTTGAGCAGTGACAGGATTTGTCCACAGATGACACAGATGTCACAGAATGCTGCCTTCGACAGCGGAATGCGAACTCAGTCTCTGCATTTATCTGTGCCATCTGTGGATAGAATGTATTTCCGACCCATGGATCGGATACGCGAGCTTCCAGCCCCTATCGATAGGAACGAGATCTGGGACGATCACGAATTCCTCAGCGGTGTGATCTTTGCGCCCATGGACCGGAACGAGGCCGCGGCACGGATCGAGGAATTGAGCACACAGCTCGAATCCCACAACCACCGCTACTACGTGCTCGCCGCTCCGGAGATCTCTGACCGGGAGTTCGACACGCTGATGAAGGAGTTGGAGACGCTCGAGGCCCAATGGCCCGATTTCGCCTCGCCCAACAGCCCCACCCAACGCGTGGGCGGCGACATCACCAAGGAATTCGCCACCGTGGCGCACCGCTGGCCGATGCTCTCGCTGAGCAACAGCTACAGCCGCGAAGAAGTCGCGGAGTTCGTGCAACGCATCGAGAAGGAGATTGGTCCTACCGTCTTCTGCCTTGAACTGAAGTATGACGGGATCGCGATCAGCCTGACCTACGAGAATGGCGCCTTGGTGCGCGGCGTCACACGCGGCGACGGGGAGAAGGGCGAGGACATCACCGCGAATGTGCGCACTGTGCGTTCCATCCCATTGCGTTTGCGTGGTGATCCACCAGCGGAACTGGAGGCACGCGGCGAGATCCTCATGGGACGCGCCGCCTTCGACAAACTCAACGAGCAACGGGAGCAAGAAGGGGAGGAGCGCTTCGCCAATCCGCGCAACACTGCGGCTGGTACACTGAAGTTGCAGGATCCGAAGATCGTGGCCACGCGCGGGCTGGAGAACTTCATCTACACCCTGCAGGCCGAACCACTTCCAGAACGCAGCCACTACGATAACATCATGCTCTGCCACACGTGGGGCTTCCGCACCCCGGACACCAAGCAGCGCTTCATCGAGCGAGCGAATGGTGTCGATGGCATCATGGACTTCATCGCCTATTGGGATACGCACCGGCACGATCTGCCTATCGGCATCGACGGCGTGGTGGTGAAGGTGGACGACATCCGAGTGCAAGAGGAATTGGGTCTCCGGGCGAAAAGCCCACGCTGGGCGATAGCCTACAAGTTCCAGGCGGAGCAGGCCCTCACGCGCTTGAACGGCATCGAATTCAACGTGGGCCGCACCGGTGCCGTCACGCCCGTTGCGTTGCTGGAACCAGTTCTCCTCGCGGGCACCACCGTGAAGCGCGCCAGTGTCCACAACGCCGATCAACTGCTGAAGCTGGACCTGCACATCGGCGACATGGTGCAGGTGGAGAAAGGCGGCGAGATCATTCCGAAGATCGTCGGCGTGGAGATCGACCAGCGGCCGCAGGGAGCGCTGCCCGCGCGCTATCCTGAAAATTGTCCGGCCTGCGGAACGCCCTTGGTGCGCGATGAAGGCGAGGCGCAGCACTATTGTCCCAACGAGCACGGTTGTCCGCCGCAGATCACGCGGCGCATCGAGCACTTCGTCAGCCGCAAGGCGATGGACATTGGCGGCTTGGGCGGTGAAACGGTGGAGACGCTCTTCCACGCCGGACTTGTGCACAACGTGGCGGACCTATACAGGTTGACGAAGGAAGGATTACTCGCCCTCGGCAAAGGCTGGGGTGATCGCAGCGCGCAGCTGGTAGTGGATGGCATTGCCGTCAGTCGCTCGATTCCTTTTGAGCAGGTCCTCTTCGCCTTGGGCATCCGCCACGTGGGCGAGACCGTCGCGAAGAAAGTGGTGCGCGCCGTGGGCGACATCGATCGGCTTGCCGCCATGGCCGCCGAGGAACTCACCGCCATCGACGAGGTGGGCGCGGTGATCGCGGAAAGCATCGTGGACTTCTTCGCCGTGGAAGGAAACAGGAATATCATCGACCGGTTAAAGGCCGCCGGATTGAAATTCGCCGTGGAAGCGACGGATGACAAACCGCGCAGTGAACTTCTGAAAGGCCTGTCGATCGTGGTCTCCGGTGTGTTCACGACCTTCACCCGCGACAGCATCAAGGCAGCGATCGAAGAGAATGGAGGGAAGGTGTCCGGTTCTATCAGTAAGAAAACGAGCTTTGTGCTCGCTGGCGCCGACATGGGACCGGCCAAGCGGACCAAGGCGGAAGAGTTGGGAGTGAGGGTGATCAACGAGGAGGAATTCAGAGGCATGATCGAAGCATGAAATTTTTGGATGGCATCAGGGAATGGCTCGGGCGGCGCGCGCTGCTGCGGGAAGCATCGCCCGACCGTAGGCCGGTGGCGAAGAATCTCGCGCAGTCCGTCAAGATTGGCATGCTCTACATGGCTACTGATGAACAGGCTCAGGCACAGGTGCGCAACTATGTGAAGAAGATCAAGGAGAACCTCGGCATCACGCGCATCACGGTGCTTGGCTTCTGCGACGAGAAGGTGCTTCCCAGCTACCTGCATCCGAAGCTCAATTTCGATGCCTTCTGCCAGAAGGACCTCAATTGGTATCGCATTCCGCACGGCAATGTGGTGCAGAATTTCATCGCCGAGGAACACGACATCCTCATCGACCTCAGCCTGCGCGACCATCTGCCGTTGCAATACATCGTAGCGAAGAGCAAGTCGCGTTTCAAGGTGGGTCGCCTCGGCGATGCCAATTCGCACTTCCTCGACATGATGATCGACACCGCGGGCGCCAACAGCCTGCCGCAACTCATCTCCAACATCGACCGCTACCTGTTGATGATAAACGCCAAGTCGGCGGTCGCTTAGAACACAGATCATGGACAACCGATTCAAAGGCCTCGGCGTGGCTCTCATAACGCCGTTCCGCGCCAATGGCGCCATCGACCATGCCGGTCTCGCGCAAGTGATCGAACACCAGATCGCAGGCGGCATCGACTTCCTCGTGGTGATGGGCACCACCGGCGAAAGCGCCACGCTCGATGCGAAGGAGAAGAAGCAATTACTCGCGCAGGTGATCGAAGTGGTACACAACCGCGTGCCCATCGTGCTCGGCATTGGCGGCAACAACACCGCCGCGACGGTAGAGCAGTTCCAAGCCTTCGACCTCGATGGCGTGGACGCGATCCTCAGTGTGAGTCCGTACTACAACAAGCCCACGCAGGAGGGTATCTACCAGCACTACAAGGCGCTGGCGCAAGTGAGCCTGCGGCCCATCATCCTCTACAACGTGCCGGGCCTG